>CAYRHA010000063.1:0-1543 GCA_964424005.1 uncultured Muribaculaceae bacterium | reverse complement strand
ATTTTGCAAATGTTATTGATGATCATTTAATGGAAATAACACATGTAATAAGAGGGAATGAATACTTATCTTCAACTCCAAAGTACAATTTATTATATGATGCATTTGGATGGGAAAAACCAACTTATGTACATTTACCATTAGTATTAGATTTTGATGGGAAGAAATTAAGTAAAAGAAATAATTCCGCATCATTTATGGATTTATATAATGAAGGATATGTTCCACAAGCAATTGTAAATTATCTTGCTTTACTTGGTTGGAGTTCTGCTGATGGGAAAGAAATATTTTCATTGGATGAACTAATTAAAAACTTTTCTCCAGATAGAATTAATAAGGCTCCTGCTACTTATGATGTTAAAAAGTTAAATTGGGTTAATTCTTATTATATGAAGAAACTAACTGAAGAAGAATTTTGTAATATTACAATTCCTCATTTGGCAAAAAAATATGATATTGAAAACAGAATGGAATGGGCCAAAGAGTTAGTATTATTGTTTAAAAATTCATTATCTCATGGTAGTGATATATTAAATAATGTAGACATGTTCTTTAATGACAATATAAATCCGGACGAAGAAGCTCTTGAGCTATTAAAACAAGAAGAAGTTCCAAATATTATAAATGTTTTTAAAGAAGAGATAAATAATATTGAAGACTGGAGTATTGAAAATATAACTAAAGCAATTGAAAATACAAAAGTTAAAACTTCTACATCTGGCAAACTATTGTACATGCCTCTTAGAATAAAGATATCAGGAATAATGCACGGACCAGAGCTTGCAAATACGATACATTTAATAGGAAAAGAAGAAACTGTGAAGAGATTATCAAAATAATCTCTTTTTCAATTGTATTTATTATAGTATAATTATATTGATAGGAGTATGTTATGAAAATATATAATACATTAACAAAGAAAATAGAAGACTTTATTTCTAATGAAAATAAAGTTGTAAGAATGTATACATGTGGACCAACTGTATACAATTATGCTCATATAGGTAATCTAAGAACTTATTTATTTGAAGATATATTAGAAAAGACCTTAAAGTATATTGGTTATGATGTAAAAAGAGTAATGAATATAACGGATGTAGGACATCTTGAAAATGATGGAGATGTCGGAGAAGACAAGATGTTAATGGGTGCTAAGAGAGAAAACAAAAGTGTCTATGAAATAGCAGATTTTTATACAAACGCTTTTTTCAAGGACTTTGAGAAATTAAATATTAATAAACCATCCATTATTTCGAAAGCATCAGATAATATTGAAGGCTATATAAAGGTAATTGAGAAATTAATTGAAAAAGATTATGCATATATATCTAGTGGTAATGTCTATTTTGATATTTCTAAATATGCAGACTATTATAAATTAGCAGGAAGGAATTCCGATGATCTTATAATTGGAGCAAGAGAAAATGTTTTAGAAGACTCTGGAAAAAGAAATCCTTTTGACTTTGTATTGTGGTTCACTAATTCTAAATTTGAAAATCAAATAATGAAATGGGATTCACCATGGGGAGTTGGATATCCAGGA
>CAYRHA010000062.1:0-1658 GCA_964424005.1 uncultured Muribaculaceae bacterium | reverse complement strand
TAACTGATTCTGTAGTAAGATTAGTAGATGGAGTTATTGAAAAGGAATCATATGAAAAAGATTCTTTTCAAAACGGTTTACTAGATTATCCACAATATACTAAGCCAAAGAAGTATAATGATTTAGAGGTTCCAGATGTATTAGTATCTGGAAATCATAAAGATATTGATACTTATAGAAAAAGAGAGAGTGTTAAAAAGACAAAAGAAAAAAGACCTGATTTAATAGAAAATATTAAGTATATTCTTATAAGAGATAAGAAGAAAAAAAATGCAATAATAAAAGATGTAACAGGATATGATTTTTCTCCTAAAAATAATGCAAAGAGAAACGATATAATCGATGTTAGAAGAATGATTGTAACTGATCCAATATTTGTGCAAAGAATTGCTAAGAAGAATATTGAAAAAAAATTACAAAGAATATTAAAAATGTTATTAGAAGCTAATGATGATGATAATGATGTTATCATTATGGATGAAGCTGAAAGAGTAAGACAATTAGTATTTTTTAGTTACAATAAAGTGTTAAGTGATGAATATAAAGAATCTATTAGGAAGAGATTAATGTATATTACTAAAGATATAAAAATAATAGAAAAGAAACCAGTTGTAGAAGAAAAGCCTACAATGAGCAAATAATTATTGCATATAAATACTAGTTATGTTAAAATTAAAGACGTGAAAAAAGTGATCCGCTTATTAATTAATGATCATGGGAAGAAAGGAAGATATTATGAATATTGTCGACAAAATAACTGAAAGACAAATTAATCCAAATTTACCAGAATTTAGAGTAGGTGATACTTTAAAAGTAAATGCTAAAATAATAGAAGGTAAGAAGGAAAGAATTCAAGCATTTGAAGGAGTAGTTGTTTCTCGTAAGGGAAAAGGTGTTAGTGAAACTTTCACTGTAAGAAAGAAATCATCTGGTATTGGAGTAGAAAGAACATTTCCAATTAACTCTCCAAAGATAGCATCTTTAGAAGTTGTTAAAAAAGGTAAGGTTAGACGTGCTAAGTTATATTTCTTAAAAGATTTAGTAAGTCAATACAAAATCAAGGAAAGAAATTAATAGGGCATAAGCCCTATTTTTTGGTGAAATTATGAAGAAAAAAAAGGGAATAGTTAGAAACTTATTAGATTATATAATAATAATATTAATTGTAATTGTATTAAGAACATTTATAATTACACCTGCAGTTGTAAGACAACAATCTATGGAACCAACATTATTTGAAAAGGATATTATGCTATTAAATAAGATTGGTGTTAGATTTGGAAATATAAATAGATTCGATGTTGTAGTTATAGATTTAGGAAATGAATATATTATTAAGAGAGTAATTGGATTACCTGGAGAATATATAGAATATACTGATAATAAATTATATGTAAATGGTATAAGAGTAGAAGAAATATTCTTAGAAGACGATGTTATTACTTCTGATTTTAAATTGGAAGATATTGATGAAACAATTATTGGAGATAATATGTATTTTGTTCTTGGAGATAATAGAATAAATTCTACAGATAGTAGAATAATCGGATTAATTAATATAAAAGATATAGTTGGTAAAACAAATATAATTCTATATCCATTCAAACATATGAAAATAATAGATTAGGAGGATGTATGGAGATTAATTGGTATCCAGG
>CAYRHA010000061.1:0-1839 GCA_964424005.1 uncultured Muribaculaceae bacterium | reverse complement strand
TGCTAGCAGGAATAAAACATCCAATCTGAGCCATAATAACAGTAATAGCAAATTCCTTTAAATAAGTCGATTTACCTGCCATATTAGGACCCGTTATCAATAATATATTAGTATTTTCATCCATATAAATATCATTAGGAACAAATTCTTCCTTAATAACATTTTCTACTAATGGATGCCTATTGTCTTTAATATCAATAATTCTCTCTTTTATTAATGTTGGTTTTATATAACTATTTTCTTCAGATACAGTTGCAAATGATTGTAAAACATCTATTTCTGCTATTGCTTTGCTATTTAACTGAATAACAGAAATATATTCTTTAACTTTATTTCTTATTTCATTAAATATGCTATACTCCAACTCAATAATCTTATCTTCAGCATTTAATATTAATTCTTCTTTTTCTTTTAACAATGGAGTTGTAAATCTCTCACACGTTGATAATGTTTGTTTTCTTTCGTATCCAAAATCACTTGAAATATCTTTTGCATTTCCTTTAGATATTTCTATATAATATCCAAAGACTCTATTGTAACCTACTTTTAAATTTTTTATACCAGTTCTGCTCTTTTCATCTGCTTCAAACTTAGCAATGAAATCTTTCCCACCCTTTTTTAATTCCCTTAATTCATCTAATTCATTATTGTAACCATATTTAATAATAGAACCTTCTTTAATGGTTATTGGTGGATTCTCTTCAATACTACTATCTAATAATTGATATAAGTCATCTAATACTGTAACATTATTATAGAATTTTAATTCCTTAAGTATATTATATAGATTTGGAAATATTTTTACAGATCCTTTTAGTTGCAATAAATCTCTTGCATTTAAATTACCATATGCAATTCTTCCACATAGTCTTTCTAGATCATATACTTCATATAATAACGCTCTTAATTCTTCTTTTAATATAAATTCATCAAGTAAATTTTCCACAATAGAATATCTATTATTAATTAGATCAATATCTATTAATGGATTTTCAATCCAATTTTTCAACAATCTACTACCCATTGCTGTTCTAGTCTTATCTAACAACCATAATAAAGAATAATTTCTTGATTTTAATCTAATATTCTCAGTTAATTCTAGATTCCTCTTTGTATTTACATCCATCTTTAAATATGAGTTACTTTCAATAACATTTACATTTTGAAGATGAGATAAATCTCTCTTTTGTGTATCATTTAAATATGTTAACAGATGATTAATAGATTCAATAAATCTAATATCATTAATATGATTATATAAGTGTTTATATTGTTCTAATTCAATTATATTATCAAAAATAGTATATCCAACTTTATACTTGCTTCTCAATATTTCAATTATTGATTTATCAAAATCACTTTTGACAATTACTTCATTTACACCAATTGATAAAACTTCACTAACCAATAAATTAGAAGAATGTTCCACAATTGTTGTATTTAATAAACCAGTTGATATATCTGCATAACTAATAGCATAACAATGAGAAAAATCAATTATACTTGCTATATAATTGTTGCTATTTTCATCCAATGATTCCTCATTCATAACTGTCCCTTTTGATACTACTTGTAGCACTTCTCTTTTAACTACACCTTTAGCATCCTTTGGATCTTCTACTTGTTCACATATTGCTACTTTATAACCTTTTTCAATTAGTTTATTTAAATAAATACTTACTGCATGATAAGGAACACCACACATAGGTATTTTCTCATCAATTCCAGCATTCTTACCCGTTAATATTAAATCTAATTCATGAGATACAAGTACTGCATCCTCGAAAAACATCTCATAGAAATCTCCAAGTCTAAAAAATACAATAACATCACTGTATT
>CAYRHA010000060.1:0-1907 GCA_964424005.1 uncultured Muribaculaceae bacterium | reverse complement strand
TAGAAGCAGTTAGAAAAAGACCTGGTATGTATATCGGTTCAACAGATAAAAGAGGACTTCATCATCTTGTATGGGAAATAGTTGATAATAGTATAGATGAAGTTATAAATGGATATGGAAAATATATTAAGATAGTATTATATGAAGATGGAAGTGTTGGAGTTATAGATGAAGGTAGAGGAGTACCTGTTGGATTACATGAAAGTGGAAAAAGCACACCAGAAGTAATTTATACAATTTTACATGCTGGTGGTAAGTTTTCCGATGGTGGATATAAAGTATCAGGTGGTCTTCATGGAGTTGGTGCATCTGTAGTAAATGCTTTGAGTAAATACATGGAAGTAACTTCAAAAAGAGATGGTGGAGAATATTATATTAAGTTTTCAAATGGTGGGAAAGTAGAAGTACCATTAAAGAAAGTTGGAAATACTAATAGAACTGGAACATCGGTAAGATTTCTACCTGATGACGAAATATTTTCTTCAATACAATTCAGTTTCACAACAATATGTGAGAGAATGCAGGAATGTGCATTTCTAATTAATGAATTGACAATAGAAGTAATAGATGAAGCAGATAAAAAGACTGCAAAATTTCATTATGAAAATGGACTAAAATCCTTTATTGAATATATAAATGAAGATAAAGAAGCTTTACATAATGTAATTGCATTTAATGGAAGCAAAGAAAACATTGAAGTTGATTTAGCATTTCAATATACGAATACTTATCAAGAAAATATAATTTCATTTGTTAATAATGTTAAGACAATTGATGGTGGAACACATGAGATTGGTTTTAAATCTGCTCTTACAAGGGTATTTAATGACTATGCAAGAGAGAATGGTTTTCTAAGGGATAAAGATAAGAATTTTGAAGGTAGCGATGTTAGAGAAGGATTAACAGCTATTCTATCGCTTAAAATTGGAGAGCATATCTTAGAGTTTGAAGGACAAACAAAATCAAAACTTGGAACTCCTTTAGCAAGAACTGTTGTTGAGAATATAATTACAGAGAAACTTCAATTTTTCTTAGAAGAGAATAAAGAAATAGCAACATCTATATTAGATAAAGCAGTAAGTGGAAAATATGCAAGAGAAGCAGCTAGAAAAGCAAGAGATGAAGCTAGAAAAAATGGAAATGGTAAAAGAGAAAGAATATTAAGCGGTAAATTGACTCCTGCTCAAAAAAAAGATCCAAGTAAAAATGAATTATTCTTAGTTGAGGGTGATTCTGCAGGTGGTTCTGCAAAACAAGGAAGAGATAGAAGATTTCAAGCAATATTGCCATTGCGTGGAAAAGTAATCAATACAGAGAAAGCAAGCTTAGATGATATATTTAAAAATGAAGAAATAAATACAATTATTCATACTGTTGGAGCTGGAGTAGGCAATGATTTTAATATAAAAGATAATAATTATAATAAGGTAATTATTATGACAGATGCAGATAATGATGGAGCACATATTCAAATATTATTATTAACATTTTTCTATAAATATATGAGACCATTAATAGAAAATGGTAATTTATATATTGCAATGCCACCATTATATAAAATTGACTATTCAAAGAAAGCTTCATTGTATGTTTGGACAGATGATGAGCTAAGGCAATTGTTAAAAGAAGAACATAAAGGTGTACAAAGATATAAAGGACTTGGAGAAATGGATGCAGATCAATTATGGGATACAACTATGAATCCAGATACTAGAAGTTTAATCAAAGTTAATATTACAGATGCTGCAATTGCAGAAAAAAGAGTTAGTGTATTAATGGGTGATAAGGTAGAACCAAGAAAAGAATGGATAGAAGAAAATGTTATTTTCTCATTAGAAGATAATTTTCAAATATAGGAGGTTTATATGGATAAAGTAGTTAGTTATGCAAAATATGATTTTGCATAA
>CAYRHA010000059.1:0-1922 GCA_964424005.1 uncultured Muribaculaceae bacterium | reverse complement strand
TTCATTATTACCACCTATAACAATTATAACATACATTTGTATGCAAATAAAAAAGGAAGATTAAAATCTTCCTATTGATGATCCCCCACCACCAGAGAAACCTCCACCACCAGAGAAGCCTCCACCAAATCCACCACTTGATGACATATTAGAATTTGCTGCTCTTTGCATTTCTCTTACAGCCCCTGTATAAGCACTATTAACTGAAGATACAATACTTCTACTTATTATGTTGCTGATATATAAATGACTCAACATATTTGTATCAATATTTGCTTTATTTTCTATACTTGATAATTTTATTTCCATTTGTTTAGAAACTTTTTCAGCTATACCAAATACAGTTGCAAACACTAAATATTTTTCCCACAAATAAACTTCAGGAACTTCACTGTCTTTAAAATTACCAAAATCATTTAAAAAGTTCCTTAAAGCACTATATTTTCTATAATAATCATTGCCTTTATTTGTTCTTTTACTCGACTTCGTTATATATATAGAAAATATAATTGCTAACGGTATTAAAAAGGTTGCTGGCCATAATCCAAAAACCGACATTATTATAGGTAATGATGAATATACATTTGGAAATGCTTTCTTTAAATTCTTATCTTCAAAAAATTGTTCTTTTGAAGCATTTAATCTAACAGCAGATTCCCAGTTTCTATATTCTCTCATAAATGCTTCTGCATTAGATTGATTATTCATTATTGATTTAATATAAGATAATTTAAAACTTTTTCCATCTCCAAATGTAGGAAGAAACCAGTCCATTAATACTTGTTCCTCATCAGTTAATTTTTCTTTTATATTATCTGATTTTGTTAATTTATAGTCTTTCTCTTCTTTTTTAAATATTCCTTTTTCAATAACTGATTCTTCTACAATCAATGCTTTTTTTCTAATAATATTTAATAAAGAAGCGCTAAGACCATCTCCAGATACTTTATGTTTCATTAAATAATCAACATATTCAGGAGAATAATCCGCAGGAAATTCTCTCAAATACTTCTCATTAAAATTGCTCTTATATTCTTTATCATGCTTATAATAATAATTAATCCATATAATTATTAATCCAACAAGCCATGCAATTGGAACTCCATAATATAAAGCCTTTGATGCAATTCTTTTTTGATTTGCCTCCTTAATATATACTTCTTCTTCCGCAACAATCTTATCAAACATTACATCATTGTTAAATTTTGTACTACCAGAAACAAGTGATTTATCAAATACCATTCTAATACTTATTTCTTCACCACTAACTAGTTCTGATATGCTAACTACTGATGTATCATTACTTATTCTGCTTACATTACCATTTAGTGCACCATGTGCCCATATTCTATAATTGGAATCCTCGCTTGGCAATACAATTGTTGCATTTACTTGATCTAAACTTTCCGTACCATCTCTATCTATTATATTAAGTTTTAATTCTGCTGTGTCATTGTGAATTACGACAACATTTTTAAGAATGTATTCAATATAAAAATCAGCATTTTGTGATGATTGATTATACATTGTCAAACTAAAACTCGAACTATCTTCTGTTAAAGTATAAACTCCATTTTGACCAATACTAGCATATGCAACTTCATCAAAACAATTTATATCATCTAAATTGGTTTTATCGATAGCACATACCCTTATTAGTTCATAATCGTCAGCACTATAGATAGCATTTTCATCAAAATACTTGTATTGGACTCTTAAAGTTGCTCCATTGTATTCTCCATCCATGATTATCATTTCTTTTATGAGTATATCTCCATCGTTCTCTATTTCTAGATAAAAATCAGCACTTGTGTTTGCTGAAACAACCATAGGAAATAAAAACATAAGAAATAGCAATATTAACTTCTTCATACTTCCTCCTAAAAAATAAACTTACATTTATGTAAGTTTATTAGTTTTAT
>CAYRHA010000058.1:0-1982 GCA_964424005.1 uncultured Muribaculaceae bacterium | reverse complement strand
AAGCTGATATTCAACAAAGAAAAGAAGAAAAATTATCTAGAACACAAGAATTAAACACAGTTAAGGTTCAAGCATTAAAAGAACTAGGATATAGTGAATTTACAGGTAAGAATGCTGCAGAAGTGTTTGAAAAGATAGCAGAAATACAATCTAGAAAGATATAACTAATAATTCACATAATAAACGTTATGTTAACTTGTATTAATAAAGAAAAGATAGTTTATTCTATCTTTTCTATTTTTATATTAACTAATACATCATTAATATCTATATCTACTCCATCATTAATATCATTCTTTATTATGTTTATTGCTAATGTTTCATTCTTAATGAATTCAATATGTTTATTTAATGATTCTTCAAATAATTTACTAGATGTATTGTAGTATATATTGATTCTATCAACTACATTGTAGTTACTACTCTTTCTTACTTGTTGTACCTTAGATACAAATTCACGTGCAAATCCTTCTAATATTAGATCATTATCTAGTGTTGTATCTAGTATTATGAACTTATTATTTTGCATTTGAGCATTATATCCTTGTTTTGCAGTTATCTTTATATCAATCATATCTTTATTTACAATATAATTAGTTCCATTTATTATTACATCAATGGTTTCATTATTCTCTATTTTATTAATATCTTCATTAGATATTTTTAATAGATAATCTGCAAATAACTTTATATTTGATCCAAATATAGGCCCACAAGTCTTATAATTTGGTTTTGTTTCAAAATTTATGTATTTATCTAAAACTGATTCAAACACTACCCTCTTTAAATTCAATTCTTCTTTTATAAGATCTTGCAAATCTTCTATAATTGATTTATATTTGCCATCAATTAGTATTTGATATAGAGGTTGTCTAACCTTAATTTTAGCCTCTTCTCTGGCAAATCTACCTAAGCCGATTAAATCCCTAACCAAGTCCATTTTAGTCTCGATTTGGGCATTAATTTGGCTATTATTGCATACTGGATAATCTTCCATGTGCACAGAGTCATTATTAGTTAATTTTTTATACATTTCTTCTGGCAAGAATGGAATAAATGGCGCTAATAACTTAGATAATCCAACTAGTATTTCATATGTAGTATTGTATACTGCTTTTTTACTATTATCTAATTCAGATTTCCAAAATCTTCTTCTATTTCTTCTAATATACCAGTTAGATAAATCTTCTACAACAAATGCTTGTATTTTTCTAACAGCTTTTGTTAAATCATATTCATTTAAAGCATTTGTAACATCATTTATTAAATTATTATGCTTTGAAATGATCCATTTATCTATTTCTTCTCTTTGATCATAAGGAATACAGAATGTACGAGGATCTACAGAATCCGTATTTGCATATAATTCAAAGAATGTATATGTATTTTTTAATGTACTAAAGAATTTTGATTGAACTTCCTTTAATCCTTCAATATCAAATTTAGTAGGTGTCCATGGTGGTGAGACATACATTAAATACCATCTTAATGTATCTGCACCATATTCTTCAAATAAATCAAATGGATTAAAAGAATTACCCTTAGATTTACTCATTTTTTGTCCATCTTTATCTAATAACATATCATTTACCAATACATTCTTATATGGAGAAACTCCTTTTAAGAATGTAGATATTGCTAATAATGCATAGAACCACCCTCTTGTTTGATCAATACCTTCACATATGAAATCTGCAGGAAATTGAGATTCAAATAATTCTTTATTCTCAAATGGATAATGATATTGACTAAAAGGCATTGATCCAGAATCAAACCAGCAGTCAATTACATCCTTTACTCTATTCATATTTTTTCCACATATTGGGCATTTAATATGTATATTGTCTATATATGGTCTATGTAAATCTATTGAATCAAATTTTTCAATAGATTTTTCCTTTAATTCATTTATTGAACCAATACACTCAATATGACTACATTCACAAGTCCATATATTTAAAGGTGTACCCCAATATCTATTT
>CAYRHA010000057.1:0-2142 GCA_964424005.1 uncultured Muribaculaceae bacterium | reverse complement strand
TAATACATGGGATTACGGACCATTAGGAAGCAAAATAAAAAATAATATAAAGGATGCTTGGAGAAAGAAATACATACAAGAAAGACCAAATAGCTATGAAGTTGATTCTGCTATTTTAATGCATCCAAAAGTATGGGAAGCAAGTGGACATGTTAGTAATTTCAATGATTTATTAGTAGATTGTAAAGAATGTAAAACTAGACATAGAGCAGATAATTTAATATCATCATTTGATTCATCTATTAATGCAGATAAAATGAATGATAAAGAGATGATGGAATATATTAAGAAGAACAAAATAGAATGTCCAGTATGTCATAAATCAAACTTTACGGATATTAGACAATTTAATTTGTTATTTCAAACTTCAAGAGGTGTTACTAATGATTCAAAGAGTGTATTGTATTTAAGACCAGAGAATGCACAAGGTGAATATATTAATTTTATTAATGTACAAAGAACTATGCGTGCTAGATTGCCATTTGGAATTGGTCAAATAGGTAAGGCATTTAGAAATGAAATAACTCCAGGTAATTTTATATTTAGAACAATTGAATTTGAACAAATGGAGTACCAAACTTTTTGTAAAAAAGGTACTGATGAAGAATATTATAATTATTTTAAAGAATTTGCAAAGAAATTCTATATGGATCTTGGTATTAGTGAAGATCATTTAAGATTTAAAGATCATGAGAAATTAGCTTTCTATGCTAAAGCAGCATGCGATATTGAATATTTATTCCCATTTGGTTGGGGTGAATTAAATGGCACTCATAATCGTACTGATTATGATTTAAGCCAACATCAAAAATTTAGCAATGAATCAATGGAGTATGTAGATCCTGATACAAATGAAAGATTTATACCTTATGTAGTAGAATCTACAATTGGAGTAGAAAGAGCTTTCCTAGCATTGCTTTGTGAAGCATATAATGAAGAGACTTTAAAAGATGCTACTACTAGAGAAGTATTAAAGCTTCATCCTTTTATTGCACCATATAAAGTAGCGGTATTTCCACTAATTAAGAAAGATCATAAAGATAAAGCTATTGAATTATATGAAATGTTAAGCAAGTATTTCTCATGTGCATATGATGATACTGCTAACATTGGTAAAAAATACAGAAGACAAGATATTATAGGTACACCTTTCTGTATTACTGTCGATGAAGATACTATTAAGAATAATACTGTAACAATAAGAGACAGAGATACTATGTTACAAGAGGTAATTAAAATTAATGATTTAGTTGAATATATTGAGAAAAAGATAAGGATATAATGATGGAAAGCAATAAAACAAATATTGAAAATCTTAAATTACAATATATAAGTATTTGTGAAGATATTAGAAAACTAATGTATGACAATATATCAAATTCTAAGCTTAAAGATCTAATTAAAAGAAGAGATAAAATCCAACAAGATATAAAGAGTATTTCAACATCTAATAGTTCATTAATTAAATTAAAACAAAGGGAAAAAGAACTTATAATGAAATGTTGCATTAAGTTAGTTGAAAATAAATTGAATAGGAAGATATCAGATTGTGTTGTAGACAATGAAACAAATATATCTAGGCATAAGACTTTTGATGAATTAAAAAAAGAGTATGAAGAGTGTCTTATGCTATCTATAGAAAATTCAAATTCCGGGAGATTTAGTTTTGAAGAAAGCAATACAATCAATAAAGCTCTACATAATATTTATACAAAATACATGGTAGATAGCTCGAAACCATCTAAAAAAGAGAGATTAGAATTAATAAGTGCTAGAAAAAAATAGAGATTTCTATTTTTTTTATTTATACTTCAAATCATAAATGATATAATACTTGCAGGTGATATTGATGAATATTAACAATATAAGAAATTTTAGTATAATTGCACATATTGATCACGGTAAAAGTACTCTTGCAGATAGAATATTAGAATATACTGGTACTGTAAGTGGAAGAGATAAAAAAGAACAAATACTTGATTCTATGGATTTAGAAAGAGAACGTGGAATTACTATTAAATTAAATGCAGTTCAATTAAAATATAAATATAATAATCAAGATTATACATTTCATTTAATAGATACTCCTGGACATGTAGACTTTTCATATGAGGTATCTAGAAGCTTAGCAGCATGTGAAGG
>CAYRHA010000056.1:0-2269 GCA_964424005.1 uncultured Muribaculaceae bacterium | reverse complement strand
CAACAGACATTGAATTTGAATTTCCTTTTGGCTTTAAAGAACTTGAAGGAATTCATTCAAGAGGAGATTTTGACCTAAAACGTCATCAAGAATTTTCAGGCAAAAAACTACAATACTTCGACTCAGAGCTTAATGAAAACTATGTACCATACGTTGTTGAAACATCAATAGGATTAGACAGAACATTTTTAGCAGTATTATCACATGCCTACACGGAAGAAACACTTGAAGACGGAACAATAAGAACAGTTCTAAACCTACCAAAAATACTATCACCAATTAAGGCAGCAATACTTCCGTTGGTTAAGAAAGATAATATGCCAGAAAAAGCAAGAGAAATAATGAATATTCTCCAACCAAACTTTATGGTACAATATGACGAAAAAGATGCAATTGGAAAACGTTATCGTCGTCAAGATGCAATTGGAACACCATATTGCATTACTATTGACACACAAACCATAGAAGACAACACAGTTACAATAAGAGAACGCGACACTATGCATCAAGACAGAGTAGCAATTCAAGAACTTGAAGCATATATTAGAAATGGAATAAAACCCCTTGAATAATATTGATTTTTAGGTTATGGGAGTTTATTGAACAATAAGTTTTTTAGTTTGATTAACTATATCATTCATAATTCTAATTGAATAAACTCCCTTAGCATATCCAGTTAAATCAATATCCAACTCATTTTTCTGATTACTAATTTTATACGTTTTAATAACTCTTCCTATCATATCATAAACTAAAACATCAGCCTCAGATTTCAATCCCTCTACTTCTAATTTTGATATATTATTTGCTGGGTTAGGATAAAGTTTTGTTTTGATATAGCTTTGTGAAATATCATCTAATCCACTACCTATTAATATTGCAATAGTGTCGGAAAATTCACTCACACAATCATCTTTTATGGCTCTAACTTTATAGTACCAAGTTACTCCATGTAAAACATCATTATCCAAATAACTCATTTGATTAACAATAGCTATTAAACTATCATTTCTATACACTTCAAAACTATCCTCCTCACTTTGCCAACTAACTTCAACATAATAATATGATACATATTGAAGGCTTAAATTTGTAGGGATTTGAATTGGCGCTTTAATATCTGTAAACTCACTCCAAAAAGATGCCGATTGATAGCTTGAAATTGAGAGACAAGGCACATAAAGAGGAATGTTTTTATTGACATTATAGAAAGTATGAGAATTAATATTCGGAGGATTAATAGAATTAGAAAATATTGATTCAAGTTGAGTGCAATTATAAAAAGCCTCGTTACCAATTGATGTAACAGAATTTGGAATTGTGATTGAGGTTAATGCAGAGCAATAAGAAAAAGTAGTATTACTAATTGAAGTTAGTGTGTTTGGAAGTGTTATGGAAACTAATGAACTACATGCTAAAAAAGCACTACTGCCAATTGAAGTAACAGAAGAAGGAATTACTATTGAAGTTAGTCCACTACAACTTTGAAAAGCATTATTGCCAATAGAAGTAACAGAAGAAGGAATTGTGATTGAAATAAGTCCAGAACATGAAGAAAAGGCAACATCAGAAATAGATACTGTTCCTTCTTGAATATTAATTGTTGTGTTGGCAGGCATAGTGCCTTTATATTTGTATAATACATTATTAATATATACTAAACCATCAGGCATATTAGAGTAATAAGGAGTGCCAGTGAAGGCAGAATAACCAATTAACGTAACTGAGCTTGGAATAGTGATTGAAGATAATGAAGTACAACTTTGAAAAGCATTATCACCAATAGAAGTTACAGAAGATGGAATTGTAACTGAACTTAGCGCAAAACAACTATGGAAAGCACTCATCCCAATGGAAGTAACCTTATAGTAATTGTTATTATATTGAACCGAATCAGGAATTGAAACAATCCCAGAATAAGAACCAGGAGAACTTACTCTATAAGTTACAGCAACAGTAAGATTAGATGATGATGAAGTAATATTGTAATAAATAGTATCACCATTATAGACTGAATTAAAATCTTCGGCTTGAATGTAAAGGTTTATGCCAATGATAATTGAGAATAAAATTAATACTGATTTCTTCATAATCTCTCCTTTTAAATATATATATTTACTGAATGATATTAAGAACAAATATAATGATATTTCAATAAAAATGCAAGAATTTAGAGAACAATCTATTAGAATAATATTCTATCTTTGATTATAAAAGATAAATAAAAAGCTCAGACTTTAAATTTGTTTATTCTAATTCAGTAGAACTT
>CAYRHA010000055.1:0-2832 GCA_964424005.1 uncultured Muribaculaceae bacterium | reverse complement strand
AAGTACTTCATTTAAATTTAAAATCTTTCTTCTTTTTAACAACTGCTTTAAAGTATAACCTTCTATATATTCCATAACAATATAGAAAGATCCATTGTCTTCACCAACATCATACATTTCTACAATATTTGGATGGCTTAAAGAAGATGCAGATAGTGCCTCTCTTTGGAATCTTCTTACAAATTTTTCATCATCAGCAAGATCTCCTCTTAGTATTTTTACCGCAACCTTCCTATTTAATATAATATCTTGTGCAAGATAAACATTAGCCATTCCACCTTCACCAATAAGTTTAATAATCTCATACCTATTGTTAATTTTTTGGCCTTTAATAACCATTATTTCACACCCCTATTCTTTAGGAATGCAATTGAAATATTGTCATGTCCTCCCCTATTATTACATTTAGTTACTAATTTATTTAATATCTCTTTAATATTTATATCACTATTAAGTACTTTCTCCACTTGATCATTTGTAAGCATTGTAGTCAATCCATCACTACACAGCATAATGCCATCAACATCTTTATCAACATCAAAAACATCAATTTCAACTGGATCAACTGCTCCAAGTGCTTTCATTACTACATTCTTTCTTGGATGATTTCTAGCTGC
This sequence comes from uncultured Muribaculaceae bacterium, assembly GCA_964424005.1. Classification (GTDB taxonomy): domain Bacteria; phylum Bacillota_I; class Bacilli_A; order RF39; family UBA660; genus JAQVSJ01. The sequence goes on along the minus strand of CAYRHA010000055.1, from coordinate 2,215 downwards.
TTCTTCTGTTATTTCACCTGTACTTATTAGTAAGTTGACAAGAGTATGATCGTTTGTTACTTTAAATAACTTACTATTTTTAAGTACATAGCCAGAACTATCTCCAATATTACCAAATAATAAGTAATCCTTTGTTAAAATAGACAATACTAAAGTAGTGCCCATACCTTTTGATTCAATATGTTCATCCGTATATTTAAAAATCCTATTATTTATATCAGTTGCTACTCTTCTTATCCAGTTTACAGTGCTTTGTTTTTCATCAAAAGAATCTAATTTATTAAATTCCTTTTCTAATTCATCGATAGCAATAAAAGATGCTATCTCTCCAGCCTTATGACCACCCATACCATCTGCAACAATCATTAATACCTGATCTTTTTTATTTTTAAATATATTAACACTATCTTCATTATGTGTTCTAACGTTACCTGGGTTTGTTATAAAATGTGTTTCCATATTGCCTCCTAATTTGTAGATCTCAACTGCCCACATGCAGCAGAAATTGTACTACCAAATTCTCTTCTTAATCTAACATTAACATCTTTTGAATTTAAAACATCTAAGAACTCTTTAATGTTTTTACTTCTTTTTAAATCAGAACTACTTGTTTCATTATATGGTATTAAATTAACATAGCACTTAATACCTTTTAATAGATTAGCCAATTCTATAGCACATTCTTTTTGATCATTAATACCATCTATAAGTATATATTCAAATGTTACTTTTCTATTTGTAATATCTACATACTTCCTAATTGCATCCATAAGATCTTTAATATTATAGACTTTATTAATTGGCATCATTTTACTTCTTAATTCATCATTTGGTGCATGTAAGCTAATTGCTAGATTAACTTGTATCTTTTCATCTATTAATTTAATTATTCCCGGGATTAATCCACATGTTGATATTGTTATATGTCTAATTCCTATTTCAATTCCTTTTTGATCATTAATGATATTAATGAAATCAATAACATTATCATAATTATCAAAGGGTTCCCCAATACCCATTAGTACAACATTAGAAATTCTTAATTTAGAATCTTCTTCAACTTTAAGAATTTGCAACACCATTTCACTTGCACTTAAATCTCTAACTTTCTTAAGTTTCCCACTCTCGCAAAACATGCATCCCATATTACATCCAATTTGAGTAGAAACACATATACTATTACCATAATTATGAAACATTACCACAGTTTCAATTCTATTTTTATCTTCAAGTTCAAATAAGTACTTTATTACATCATCAGATACTTCTTTTTTTACTATAGAAATACTATTAAATCTAAGATTATTTTTTAGCTTATTTAATACATCTATCTTAATATTAGACATATCTTCATAACTTTTTATTCTCTTTTTATATAACCAATCAAATAATTGTTCTGTTCTATATTTTTTTTCACCAATTGATAACATATATTCATTTAGTTTACTTTTGGTTAAATCATATATACTATGCATATTATCACCAATATTATTATAGCACATATATAATTGTTATTTATAAACATGAATAATTTATATGAAATGAAGTTTTATGTTTACAATTATTTACACAATAAAAAAGTAGGTTTATTCCTACTTGTTTACACATTTAGAATCTTTTATTGTTTCTTAGAAATGGAGGTATATCAATTTGTTCTTCAGCATTATCAGTAGTTGGCGCTTCTTCTATATCACTATTATTGTATTTTGATTCTTCATAGTATACAGGTTTACTATCATTTGGCTTGTCAAATCCAGTTGCAATTACTGTTACTATAACTTCATCTTTTAAGTTATCATTTATAACTGCTCCAAATATTGTATTAATATCTGTATTTGCAGCAGCTCTTACTACTTCAGCAGCAGCTTCTACTTCAAATAATCCTAAGTTTGATCCACCAGTTACATTTATTATTGCATCTGTAGCTCCAGTAATATCTGCTTCTAGTAAAGGGCTTGATACTGCTTGTTTAGCAGCTTCAATAGCTCTACCTTCACCAGAACCAATACCTATACCAATTAATGCGCTACCGCTTTTATGCATGATAACTTTTACATCTGCAAAATCAAGGTTTACTAATCCAGTTACTGCTATTAAATCTGATATTGATTGAACACCTCTTCTTAATACATTATCTACTTCTTTAAATGCATCTAACATTGGTGTTGATTTGTCAATTATTTCTCTTAATCTATCATTTGGAATAACAATTAAT
>CAYRHA010000054.1:0-2970 GCA_964424005.1 uncultured Muribaculaceae bacterium | reverse complement strand
CGTTTGACTACGAATCAAAAGGTTGTGGGTTCGATTCCTGTTGGGCGCACCAATGTTAATTAATTGAACTATAATGGTTCATTTTTTTATATTCATATTTGTATACTATCTTAATATACAATAATAAAGCAGCTTTATTTGAAGAAAAAAAAATAAGAAAGATTTGAAAAGATGAAAAATGGTATTTCAGTATCATAGATGTTGTTTATGCTTTTACTAATTTGGCTGATACAAAGCAATACATAAACAAACTAAAGAAAAAAGATAGTATTCTTAACAAAGGGTGGATACAAATTGTACATATCCTTGAAATGCAAACTAAATGCAGTATTCAAAAAACCATATGTGCTGACACAGAAGAAACAATTTATATAATATAACTGGAGAAAACTATATAGATTTAACAAGTAATAATAAAATAGAATAAGCACAAATGTGCTTTTTTATTTGACTTTAAGGCACATTAATTATAAGATTAAATGGGTGATTAATATGTTGATTATTAAAAATTTATCTAAGACTTATTCGAAAGGGAAAATAAAGGCAGTAGATGATCTAAATCTTGAAGTAAAAGATGGCGAGATCTATGGTTTTATTGGACACAATGGAGCAGGTAAAACTACTACTATAAAATCAATCGCAGGAATAATTGATTTTGAAGAAGGGGATATACTTGTAAATGGTATCTCTGTAAAAGAAGATCCAATTGAAGTAAAAAAGCTAATAGCTTATATACCTGATTCTCCAGATATATATACTTCTTATACTGGCATTAATTATTTAAATTTTATTGCTGATATATTTAATATATCTAAAGAAGAAAGAGAAACAGAAATTAAAAAGTATTCTGATATTTTCGATTTAACTAATTCTCTTGGAGATTTAATATCTAGTTATTCTCATGGTATGAAACAAAAACTAGTTATTATTTCAGCATTAATACATAAACCAAAACTATTAATATTAGATGAACCTTTTGTTGGATTAGATCCAAATGCAGCTCATAGTTTAAAAGAAATAATGAAGGACTTATGCAAAAATGGTGCATCAATATTCTTTTCATCACATGTATTAGAAGTAGTAGAAAAGTTATGTAACAAAGTTGGTATAATTAAAAACGGTAAATTAGTTTTATCAGTTGATTTATCTAAAGACAAACAAGCTAAAAATCTTGAAACAATATTTTTGGAGTTGAATGAAAAATGAGAGAAATATTAATATTATTAAAAAAAGATCTTAGAAATACTTTTGGAATAGATAAATTAAGAAAGACTAAACCAATAAAATTAGTATTATATGCACTTCTTGCATTATACATAATGGGATCTATTGGATTCTCAATAGCTGTATATGCAAATATTGCAGCTGATTTTTTATTAAAATATAACTTATTACCATATATGATAATAATGTTCATTGTCTTAGCATTCTTTTCTTGCTTTATGTTCACTGTCTTTAGTGCTAAAGCTAGATTATTTGATAATAAAGATAATGATTTATTATTTTCAATGCCAATTAAATCAAAAAACATATATGCAAGTAGGTTTATAAGTATACTTGTATGGAATTTGGCTTTTTCGTTGATATTTATATTTCCATCTTTATTTGTATATATATCTAAAGTAAGTGTTATGCCAATATTCTATTTATATATGTTTTTTATTATTTTATTATTAACTATAATCCCAACAGCTTTGGCAAGTATATTCGGATATATAATAGCAAAATTCACTTCAATGTCTAAATCAAAGAATCTATTTGAAATTATACTTTCTTTATTATTTATATTTGGTTTATATTATTTTATGTCAAATATACAAAAGATATTATTATTGTTTACTGAAAACAAAGAAACATTAGACATAATAATTAAATATGGAATGTATCCAATTCACTTAATTAATAAAATGCTTATTAATAACGATATATATTCATTGTTAATATATATTGGAATAAATGTACTTGTATTCTTTATATTTATTAATATATTCAATAAAAATTATAAACAAATAATTTCAAAATTACATGAACAAAGATCTAAGAAGAATTATAAAATGAAACAATTAAAAGCATCCACACAAAATATTACATTAATAAAAAAAGAAGCAAGAAGATATTTTTCTTCTCCAATATATGTATTAAACACTGCTTTTGGCTTATTAATGCTATTAATAATGGCAGGTGCCACCTTTTTCTATTCAATAGATACTATATTGTCTACAATGGAAATAAGTGTATCTAATGTAAATCCATTTATAATATTAGTAATTGCTTATGCAATGATTATATTCTTATCTAATACAACATCTTCATCAATATCAATGGAAGGTAAGAACTTTTGGTTAATGAAATCATTGCCAATTAAATATAGCAGAGTATTGAATGCAAAAATATTATTTAATATTATATTAGTAATGCCAGTAGTATTAATATCTGCAGTAGTGTTTAAGTTTACTTTAGCACTTTCAATAGTTGAATTCTTATTAATAATAATTCTATCTGCTGTTTATGCTTATTGTTCTTCTCAATTTGGTTTAATAGTAAATTTAAAGTTCCCTAAAATGGATGCTCTAAATGATGAACAAATCGTTAAGAGAAGCGCAAGTTCAATTATATCAATATTAGTGCCATTAGTAATATTGATGGCTCTAGCGTCAGTAATAACTAGTTTAAAGATGAATAACTATCTCATTGCTGTAATAGTATTATCAATATTTATAATACTAGCAGTAGCAGAGAATGTAATATTAAAAAGATATGGTATAAAGCAATTAAAAAAACTAGAAGTGTAGCAAAATATATTGATTTAAGATTTCAATTATGATATTATCAAAACGTACATTTTTTTGTACGTAATCGGGAAATAGCACAACTTGGTAGTGCGCTTGGTTTGGGACCAAGAGGTTGCAGGTTCAAATCCTGTTTTCCCGACCATTTTAAAACAAACTCCAAATTTGGAGTGCAATATAA
>CAYRHA010000053.1:0-3187 GCA_964424005.1 uncultured Muribaculaceae bacterium | reverse complement strand
CATTTCTTCAATCATATCATATAAATATTGTCTATATTCTTTCCAATTTCTTAATCTTTATCTTTTGAACTTCAATAATATTGCTATCATTAACATTCTTTAATAAACCTCTTGCTATTAACTTGTTATTTAAGCTTTCTTTACTTGATGCACTTAAAGTAACGTTGTTTATGTAATCAGTATTAGAATTACTAATTGTATATCCATCATAATCTTCATTCCATTTAATTATATCTTCTATACCAGTTAAATCTCCCAATACAGGTAATTGCTCTATTCTTTCGCTTTCGGGTATCTTAGAATCATACCACTTTCTTAAATCCCCTACTGTTGGATATTTACTTATATCAAATCCATATATACCAAATATTCTTTTCATGTCATAGTCCTCCATAGTACCCCATGTTTCTATCTCAACTGTTGCACCTTTTAATGGACCTATTCCGTAATATAGAGCTTCCCCTTCGTGCAAAACAACATCTCTTGCTATTATCGGTCTAAAAGAGAAGAAATCACTATAAAAAGTAGCTCCGTTTACTTGATCTCTTAATATTATTAGAATCATTGTTTTTTCTTCACCACTAACCTTTAATTTAAAAATAGTAGGAATACTATATAATAATGTGTTTCTTACATATTCTTGTTGAATCAAATATTCTTCATTAGTCATAGTTGGCTCTGGTGATGCTGTTTCTGTGGGTTCTATACTCTCAATAGGAATTTCTGTAGGCTCTATGCTCTCTGTTGGCACAATTGTCTCTACTGGTGTCTCTGCTGGCAATTCTCCAATCATCTTCTTTAATTTGTTAAACAAAGCAAAAGAAGCAGCAGACAATCCTATACTTAATGCTAATGTATATATTGTTACTGTTACTGCTGTTTTTATGTTTTGTGCTTTTTTATATTTATTTTCTTTTTCTAATACTGTTTTCTTCATAATACCCAATCCCCTTTAATAATTACTGCTTATTATACATTTTTTTAGGGCTTTGTCAAATTATAAAGGCTTTTCTATCGTATATCGCTTTTAAAATTCAATAAGCATGTAGCCTCATCACATTTATTTAGTTCGTTGCAAATTGATATTGTATAAATCCCGCTATCACTAACATTGATTGATGAACTAGTTGCTATTATCTTATTTTCATAAGACCACTCATATGCTATCTGTGAAGGGCCTGAGTTTGTAACAAGTGCATACAAATATCTTGAGTCTGATAATATAATTTGGCTTGGGCAGTTGCCAACTGAAACCTCAGGATTACTTTTATCTATTTTAATTATTAATTCAGCATTACATGTTGTAGGATTACCAGCAGTGTCATATATTTTGCCAGGACTCTCTACTGAATTTATATTATAGTTAAATATTTTTGTTGCAGCTATACCATAATTACAACCAGAACCTCCTAAATCAGTTGAACACACTCCTGTTGCTGTTATATCTTTATCTGTCCAGGATCCATTATATCTAATACCACTTGATGTATATTTGGAACTAGTTGCACATGTTGGTGGTGTTGTGTCTATCTTAATAGTTGTATTCGGACATGTTGTACTATTACCGGCCAAGTCTTTTACCGTTCCTGGGTTCTCAGTCATTGAATTTGTATTTGTACTATATGTTTTTGTTGGAACTACACTTGTATTGCATCCACTTCCACCAGTATCACTACAAGTTCCTGTGATTGTTACACTTTGATTTGTCCAAGTACCCATATATTTAACTCCACTTACTGTATATTTAGAACTAGTTAAACATGAAGGCTCATCAGTATCTATCCTAACAGTTTGGTTTGCCGGACAACTTATGCTATTTCCAGCCTTATCATAAACAGTTCCCGGACTTTGATTATATAACTCGGTATTTAAAACAAAAGAACGAGTTACATTTTTAGTACATCCAGAACCAGTATCTGTACATTTTCCTGTTAGTGTTATAGCAGAATTGGTCCACAATGAACTTCCTCCTATGCTTTCACACTTTGGCTCAATTTTATCTATTTTTACAATTAATGATCCACATACTGTACTATTACCAACCTTATCATAAACGGTTCCTGGGCTCTCTACTGAATCTCTAAAGTTATCTGTAAATGTATTGCTTACTTTGTTGCCACTACATCCAGAACCACCAGTATCACTACAAGTTCCTGTGATTGTTACATTTTCGTTTGTCCACGATAAACTACCACCACTAACCACACAAGTTGGTGCTGTTTTATCTATTTTAACTGTTTGATTTGCTTCACATATTGCACAATTACCCTCTACATCACATACTTGTCCGGCACCACCATTAATACCTGGACCACCTGTATATGTCTCAGTATTAGAACTATATTGATAATATATAGTTTGATTGCACTCTGCTCCACCTTGTGATACACATGTACCTTTTATAAGCACATTTTGATTAGTCCATGTATCACTTCCTCCACTTACTACACACATTGGAGGTTTAACTTCTTCTTCAGTTACAATTACTGTTATCGTTTTATAACCAGTATTATATGATTCATCTGTTGCAGAGTATTGGATATTATATGAACCAACAGTAGTAGTATTGCCCTTAGTATCAACCGGTATCATTTGCAATATAGCTGTTTTTAAACTTATTTTATCACTTTCGGTATAATCATCAGTTGCTATTACTTTATAGTAATCTACATTAAAACTATCACCTTTTTTAATATATACTTTATCAATTATCTCATTACCATAATTATCTATTATTTTTATAATTGGTGCAATTGTGTCTCTTATTATAGTAATTGTAATTGCTTTATTACATTTATCAGCTGTTCTTTGATAAGCAATTGTTCTTGAATAATTCTCTTCAGATAATATCACAAGTTTTTTTTGTGCTGATAGAGTAGTAACAACCGGAATAAGTTTATCCTCTAAATTATCTATAGACCATTTGCCAACATTTCCCTCAGAATCTTCGCTTAATTTCAACGTTCCTTCTCGAATTACTATATCTTCTACCTTACTACGAATACCATATAGATCATAAAATCCTAGTTCTAAGTCACCACAATTCTTTAATATCTCAAAATTAACAGTTGCTGATATATATGGAGTATTATATTTAATTCTTGCTTCTTCTGTTAAATATGCGATAAATAAAATTGTTCCTGTTCCTCCACCATTACCAGTTGGAAGAACTCTTCCTGATTTCCAA
>CAYRHA010000052.1:1538-3217 GCA_964424005.1 uncultured Muribaculaceae bacterium | reverse complement strand
CATCAATAAATAATTGATAATTACCATTTGGTTCATATACACTTACTTTACCAATTACAAGAACACTATCTCCATCTTTAGGTTCAAATAATAATTTAGATGCTTTCCCATTGAACATGACAGCACTTATTCTGCTATATTCATCTTTAATAGTTAAATAACAATGACCACTTGGGAACTGTCTTTTAAAATTAGAAATTTCTCCCTTTATATAGACTCTATTAAAAAAACTATTGCTATCAAAATTACTTTTTATTATTTTTGTAAGCTCTGCAACACTAATATATGTAGAATTCATCATATCACCTACAATCATAAATATTATATCAAAATAAAAGAAAAAATACTATTAAATATCTTTCCCGTTATCTAAACTTTGTGCTATTTTATCTAACACTCCATTGATCATACTTTTTACTTTATCATCAGAATAAGCTTTAGCTAATTCAACAGCTTCATTTATACAAACTATCTTAGGAGTATCTGTATAAATCATTTCATATATTGCCATTCTCATTATAGCTTGATCAGTTTTACCCAATCTATCTATACTCCAATTTTTTAAATTTTCATTAGCAATTTTATCTAATTCTTCTCTCTTCTCTAATACACCATATACAATCTCATTAATAAAATTATTTTCTACTACTAAAGAAGACTTTATAACCTCTTTTACATCATATTTAATTTTATTTGCTTCATATATAAATATTTGATACAAAGAAGTCATAATTATTTCTCTTTGCATACTTCTATTTAATTCTGGCATATTATCACCTTCATTCCAAAATTATAACACATAATTACTTATTCTTCATTGTTTTAAATCTAATTACATTTATTAGACCAAATACTACAATAGTAATTACGATATATATTAACATAAAACTAAAAGTTAATTCCTTATCTCCAATATATAATGTTACACCTTGCAACTTATAATATTCATCTAACAATTGAGTGCTACTAAATATATTAGATGCAGGATTCTTTAATAGGATTTGTCTTAGCATAGATGCAGTTTGTGATACAGGTAATACATTTGAGAATGCTTGTAATCCTTTAGGCATTATTCCCATTGGTATATAAGCTCCAGTAACAAATCCAATTAAAGTACCAATAATAGTAGATACAATTGAAAATACTTGTTCATTCTTGACAAATGATATAACAAATAGCATGAATAATGAGGAAGAAAGAATACTAATACCAATTACACCTAATACTTTTAATATATCAATCAATCCAAGGAATACTCCTCCAGAATATACAATATATACTTCAGCTATTAAGAATAATGCACATGATATAGTAAATGCAATAATGAATGTTGATATTATATAAGATAAGAACACAGTATTTCTATTAATAGGTGCCACTAGAAAGTCATCAATACTCTTATTTTCTCTATCCGCTACTATTCTTCCTAAAGCTCCTAAAGATAATGTAATAGTTGATACTGCAATCAATCCACACATAACCCAAGAATTTACTAATGCAGATAATCCATCAATATCTCCAACTGTTTGTTTTAAACCAGCAATTTGTAAATCAGATAAGAATAGTACATATAGACCTAATATTATAATTACTGATAAGAATGAGAAGAATACTTCTGATTTATTTCTAAAAAACATAGCAAGATTTCTCTTAGTTAAACTAATTATTGTCTTCATATG
>CAYRHA010000052.1:0-1520 GCA_964424005.1 uncultured Muribaculaceae bacterium | reverse complement strand
AAATTTATAAATACTTGATCCATATCCCCTTCAAGTACTTCAAAACTAGAAATATAATTTCTAATTTCATTAATAATTGATAATGATTCCATACTGGTTTTTAAATACACAGTTATAACTGATTGTTTTGCAACATATTTAATACCTTTTGAATCAAGATAATTAACTATATACTCATTATTAATAGGTACTAATTTTAATAAATTGCATGTGTATTTTTCTTTTAACTTCATTGGTGATTCATTAGCAATAATTTTACCATTGTCTATTATAATAATATTATCTGCATTTGCTGCTTCTTCCATGTAATGAGTTGTTAAGAATATAGTTGTATTATTCTTCTTTTGAATTAAATCTAGTATTTCCCATACTTTTTTTCTTGTTTGTGGATCTAGACCAGTAGTTGGTTCATCTAAGAATAGAATTCTAGGTTCATTAATTAATGCTCTAGCAATATCTACTCTTCTCTTTTGACCACCACTTAATTTTCCATATTTCTTCTTTAAAATACTTTTAATACCAATAGTCTCACATATATATTCCATTCTATTATCAAAATCTTCTTTTTTAATATTATAAAATCCTGCTCTAATCTTTATATTTTCATAAACAGTTAGAAGATCATCTAAATGAGAATTTTGAAATACAACTCCAATATTAGCTCTAATCTTTGCATCATCTTCTCCAAGTTTCAAACCACAAATTTCAATATTACCTGAAGTCTTTTTTAACAAGGTACACAATACATTAATAGTAGTAGATTTACCTGCACCATTAGGTCCAAGAAAAGCAAAGAACGCACCCTCTTCAACATTAAAACTAATATTATCAACAGCAGTAATATTATTGTATTTTTTCGTTAAATTTTCAATTTTAATAACTGTACTCATATTACTCCTTTTTGTCTATATCTTTTTTAATGTCATATAAGATATTTAATGCTTCAATTGGATTAATCTTCAACACATCAATAGCATTTAACTTTTCTAATAACTTAGAATCCTTATTTTCTTTCTTAGAATCAATAAAATTTAATTCTTGTTGATGTAATACTTTTGGTTTCTCCTTTAATTCATATGTATTTAATATTTCATTTGCTCTATTAATTAATGAAATGGGTAATTTAGCAAGTTTTGCAACATGAACTCCATAACTCTTATCTACAGAACCCATTTTAATTTTATGTAAGAATATAATATCTCCATCTTCTTCAATAGCACTAACATGTATATTTTTTAGATGTTTTAAGTGCTTTTCTAAATCAGTTAATTCATGATAATGTGTAGAAAACAACATCTTACACTTAATATTATTATGTATATATTCTATAATAGCTTGTGCTAAAGCCATTCCATCATATGTTGCAGTTCCTCTACCTAATTCATCAAATATTATTAAACTGTTTTCATCTGCATTCATAATTGCATTATTAGCTTCATTCATTTCCACCATAAAAGTAGATTCACCACTAACTAAATCATCTGAAGCACCAATCCTAGTGAATATCTTATTAAATATAG
>CAYRHA010000051.1:263-3254 GCA_964424005.1 uncultured Muribaculaceae bacterium | reverse complement strand
TGCATATACAGCAATGTTCAATAAAGAAAAAATTGACTTAGAAGTTGCAGTTGAAGCATTAGGCGATTATTTAGCTTCTGCTTCATACTTAAAAAATAGTGTACAGAAAGTTAAAAAAATAGTATGTGACTACTATAATATAACAGTAGAAGAATTAGTTTCAAAAAAGAGAAGTAATTACGTGGTATTGCCTAGGCAAGTAGCTATGTATTTATCTAGAATGATTACTGATGAGAGTTTTCCGACAATAGGTATTGAATTTGGTGGAAGAGATCATTCTACAGTAATGCACGCATGTAATAAAATAGAAAAAGAAATAAAAAAGAGCAAAGATTTTAAAAATGTTATAGACCAATTAAAATCTAAATTAAAGTAATTGTGTATAAGTTAATGTTAATAAACTAATTATTAACAATACATAAATGAATATAAATATAGTTAAATTTAATTTATTAACAATTTACACAGTAATAAAAAATATATATAATAAAAATAAAGGAGAATATATTATGAAATGCAAAAAGTGTGGTATGCAATTAATAAAAGATTCAAATACTTGTATAGAGTGTGGAACAATCGTTAAAAAGAAATTTTACACAAAACCATGGTTTTGGCTATTATGTTTAATTACTAGTTCAACCTTACTTTTTGGCTCATTTTTGTTTTTTACCGTCGTCGGTATAGAGTTGTTTATCACATCAATTATTATGTTTAAGAAAGCTATAAAAACAAAGAAATTTATAAAACCTATTTTGTTATTAGTTTTTGCTTTTGCTTTTTTAGGCATTGGTATAAGCTTAGGTAATTCCCCAGTAATAGAATCTACTAAATATAGTTATGTTCAGGATGTTGGTTGGAGACAAGGTACAGATAAATCATTTAACGAAAAAGAATATAAATCAAATTGTGCTATTGCTTTAACTTATAATGAATACGACAATAATCCAATTAAATATAAGGGTATTTTATATGCAGTTACCGGTATAGTAAATTATGTAGAAAAAACAGACGCTATTACTTATGTTTTTATAATTATTGATAATAATGACACTATGTGGGGTATAAATTACTTTTCTGGTCACGATCCAAATGTTAGCATAGGTGACAAGATTACAGCATATGGAGAATTTTATGACGTAGTGTCACACTCACTGTTAATCAATGCAATGTATTTTGATGAACGTAAATAAAATAAATTTGCTCATGGTTGACTATGTAAATTAAATTACGTCGATATTAGGAACTAAGAAAAAAATTAGAATTGCTAAATAAAAAATAAAGGAGAATATATTATGAATTTAATAATTAAAAGAAACATATTATTAGAAAATTTGAATTATGTATCTAGAGCATTATCTACTAAAAATCTAATACCTGTTTTATCAGGAATAAAATTCGAATTAAAAAAAGACGGATTATACTTAATGTGCAGTAATGATGATATAACTATTGAAAACTATATTTTGAAAAAAGATATAGATGAAATAAACGAAATAGGTAATATTATTATTCCCGGAAGATATTTTGTTGATATTATTAGAAAAATACCAAATGATTTTATTAAAATAAAAACAGATGGTTTAAAAATAGTAATTAATACTGAAAATGCAGAATATAATTTAAATGGCATATCTTCTACTGAATTTCCAAATAGAAGTTTTGAATTAAATGAAAATCCTATAACATTAAGCAAAAACACGCTAAAAAATATAATTGATCAAACATCTTTTGCAATATCTGCACAAGAATCTAGACCAATACTAACTGGTATGAATCTAAAAGTAAAAGATAAACTTCTTGAATGTATAGCAACAGATTCATATAGATTAGCTAGAAAAACACTTATTTTAGAAGAAAAAACAAAAGAAGAAGTAAATATTATTATTCCTGGAAGAAATTTAATAGAATTATCAAAAATGTTTGATGATAAAAATGATAATGTAGAAATGCACATATTTAGCAATAATATCTTATTTAAATTTAATAATATTTTATTTCAATCAAGATTATTAAATGGAACATACCCAGATACTTCAAAATTAATTTTAAATGATCCAATGTTAAAAATAGTTGTTAATAAAGAAGAATTTTACAATGTTATTGATAGAGCATCACTATTAACATCAGAAAAAGAAAAAAATGTTGTAAAAATGGAAATAATAAAAGAAAAAATGATAGTAAGTTCTATATCTCAAGAAATAGGAAAAATAGAAGAAACGATGAGTATAAAAAAAGATAATAATCAAGATATTAATATTGCTTTCTCATCTAAGTATATGATGGATGCAATAAGATCTTTTAAAGAAGAAAAATTAGAAATTAATTTATCTGGTGAAATTAAGCCAATAATAATAAAATCAGAAAACAACGATGAATTAATACAATTAGTTTTGCCAATAAAAACTTTTTAATTAATATATTAACTTTTTAATATTTTTCATTATAATTTCTATTTGAAAATAGGTGATATTATGGATTATGAAGTAATAATTGTAGGCGGCGGACACGCAGGGTGTGAAGCCGCTCTTTCTTGTTCAAGATTAGGTAATAAAACCTTATTGATAACAGGGAGTTTTAACTATATAGCAAATATGCCTTGCAACCCTTCAATAGGAGGTTCCGCAAAAGGAATAGTAGTAAGAGAAATAGATGCACTTGGCGGGGAAATGGGAAAATGTGCAGATAAGACATTGTTGCAAATGAAAATGTTAAACTGCGCAAAAGGCCCTGCAGTAAAGAGTTTAAGGGCACAAATGGATAAAGTATTATATCCAGAGGAAATGAGAAAAACACTAAGAAAAGAGAAAAATTTAAGTTTATTAGAAGGAATAATAGAGGATTTAATAATTGAAAATAAAATTGTAAAAGGCGTTATACTTGAAAATAATAAAAGAATAACTAGTAAAATAGTTATTCTTTGTACTGGTACATATTTAAAAAGCGATATTCTTGTTGGAAATACGAGGAGAAGGAGTGGTCCTAATAACGAAA
>CAYRHA010000051.1:0-253 GCA_964424005.1 uncultured Muribaculaceae bacterium | reverse complement strand
TTCTAAGATTAAAAACAGGCACACCTCAAAGACTAGAAAGAAGCAGTGTTGATTTTTCAAGAATGAAAGTAGAGGAGGGGGATAAAACTCCTTATACTTTCAGTTTTAACAACAAACTATATTATGATGTTAATAATCAAGAAGTATGTCATTTAATATATACAAATGAAAACACAAAAAAAATCATATTAGACAACTTAAATAAATCTAGTATGTATGGAGGGTTAAACGATATTAAAGGCGTTGGTCCGAG
>CAYRHA010000050.1:0-3375 GCA_964424005.1 uncultured Muribaculaceae bacterium | reverse complement strand
AATGTTTATCTACTTTTATTCCATTTACAGAATTCAAATTGTATATCTTTCCACTCTTAACCATAATATCAGTTAAATTATAAATCTCATTATCACTCATAGAATTATTGCATATTGACTTTAAAAACGAAGTCATATTATCTTCAGATACTGATCCATTAAGAAAACCACTTACTATGTATTCTATCTCATCATAACTAAGTTCTTGTTTAGAATTTTTTTTATTTATTAATTCATCTATTATCACACTATCACCTAGTATAAGTATATCACAATAAAAAAACTATTTAACTAATTAAATAGTTTCCATTTTTTATATATATTCTTTCTATTTTCGGCCAAAAACCTTATAAAACAAAAATTGAATTGAGAATACTAAAATTACTAATATGGTAAGTGAAATAATCATAAATGTTAAATTTATTCCATTGGCACCATCACCTGTTTTTGTTATTACCGACCAAATAAGTAATGATTCTATTAATATCAAAAAGATAATTAAAAATATTAGTCCGCCAGTGCTTCCTTCAATACGAACGCGAGATTTATCTAATCCTGATGTATTTTTTAATATTTTTCCTCTTTTATAATTATACATATCATTACTCCTATTATAATTATATATTATTAATTTATTATAATTAATATATTCATTTTATATTTACATTTATTTACAAGTTAATTTTTTGACTTTTTGTTTACATTCTAATTCTTTATTACTTAAACAATAAATATACTCGTCAATTGTTATTTGTGAATTATCAATTGCTTCTTTCATATTGTTAAACAAATCCCAAACATTAAATCTAAAAGAACCATATCTACTTCTGTCAGTATTCACTTCAACGCAAAATATACATCGATTTGTATTGTTTATAAATTCCAATTGGAATGCATCTTTTAATTCTTTAATATTGAAATAATTATAGATAAAATCTTCTCGTTTTTGTACTTGATCTTCATTAGCAAGTGCATCACTTTTCCAAGAAAAATATCCCTTATAAAATAAATTATTATACCCGTATTTATCACTATTTTTATGCATGTCTTTAAGCATATTGTTTATAAGCATATAAACTTGATAATACTCTTCTTTTTTTATTGTATAAGATTTACTTGTTGAACAAACCGGAACATATGTTGTAAATACTAAATCCCGATTTGATAATTGATAAAATTGTGTATTGCAATTATCCTCTATAAAATGATAATGCTTGGTACTACAATCATAATTATATTTCTCTTCATACTTGATTTCCATATTATAATCATCTCCTAAAAAATTGTTGTAATTATTATACCACAACAAACGGGATTTTAATTTCTCACAAATAATTCACAACATTTCTTAATAATCGAGTTATTTTATAGCATAGGTAGTCTTAAACACTCTATCATCACTACAATATTCCATAACATATATATTATCTTTTCTACAAATTATAATACCTATAGTATTATCTTGATCAAATCTTTTTATGTTTTTGTTTATATAGTTCATATATTTTTGTATTTGACCAATATGCTCTGCTTTCAACTCTGTTATTTTTAGTTCTATTACTACATAACAAGCATATTTTATATTATAGAGTAATAAATCTATATAATTATATTTATCTCCCAATTTAATTTTATATTCATTTTTAATATAACTGAACCCATCACCTAATTCACTTAGAAAATCATCCATATCTTCGAGTATTAATTTTTTTAAGATTTTTTCTGATATTTCAGAGTAATTATAACTATTTTTTATAAGTATTGGATTCTTAATAAAATCTGATATCATGATTTCTTTTCTACCGATTAGTTTATTCTTGGTATTGTCATCTAATCTCTCATACTCACTATTTTTAATAATTTCACGTAACTTCCTATATGATAAATTTCTGTTAATGCTTACATTTATATAATAATTAATTTTGCTTACATCTGTTACTGGTAAAAGCTCGCAGTAATGTGCCCAACTTAATTGGTGCGTCAATGCCGCACCTTTTTCAATAATTATATAAAATTGACGCATTCTTTTTAATGCTGAAAAATTATAACCCTTGCCAATTTCTTTATTCAGTTTAATAGAATATCTATTTATTATTTTTTTTCCGTAATGTTTACCAGCTTTTAATAGTAACTTCCCTACATTATAATATGCATCTAAATCACTCTTATTTTTACTATAATCCTTTATTCTTTTAGATATTTCATTGTTTACTAATTCCCTTTTTATCTCGTTATAGTAGTTCATATTCCTCCTTAGAGAAAAGCAGATTATTCATCTGCTTTTTCTTCTGTTCTCTTACTAGATAAGAATGTTACTTTTTCTGCTACTACTTCTGTTACATGTCTCTTCTTATCATCTTCTGTTTCATAGATTCTAGTTTGTACTCTTCCTTTAAGACCAATTAAATCACCTTTTTTACAATATTCAACTGTATTCTCTGCAATTCCAGTCCATAGAACACAATCAATAAAATCAGTTTCGTATTCACCATTACTGTTTTTATAACTTCTTGGTACTGCTAAAGTTATATTAGAAACTTTTTTACCATTATCAGTCTCTCTTAGTTCTGGATCTCTTACTAATCTTCCAACAATTACTATTTGATTCAACATACTATCTCTCCTTTCAAAAAGATAATATTATTTTTATGGATGTATATCAAACTATAAAAAAATAGATTTATTAAATAAAATAAATCTATTTTTAATTAACTGTGTGTACTAAATTAATTTTTGTAATATATTAATATTAATAATTAATTATTTGCTGTTTTTTAACTTAGCTTGAGCTGCTGCTAATCTAGCAATTGGAACTCTATAAGGTGAACAAGAAACATAAGTTAAACCAATATTATGACAAAATTCAACTGAACTAGGTTCTCCACCATGTTCTCCACATATTCCTAATTTAATATCTGGTCTTGTTTTTCTACCTTTTTCTACTGCAATCTTAATCATTTCTCCTACACCTGTTTGGTCTAATTTAGCAAATGGATCTGATTCAAATATATTCTTTGAATAATATTCTCCTAAGAATTTACCTGCATCATCTCTTGAAAATCCATAAGTCATTTGTGTTAGATCGTTTGTACCAAATGAGAAGAATTCTGCTTCTTCAGCAATCTTATCTGCAGTTATTGCTGCTCTTGGTATTTCTATCATAGTCCCAATATGATATTTTAAATCTACATTATTTTCTTTTATTATAGCATCTGCAGTTTCACATACTATGTCTTTAACATATTTTAATTCTTTAACATCGCATATTAATGGAATCATAATTTCAGGTACAACATTTAATCCTTCTTTATTTACATTAATAGCTGCCTCTATAACTGCTCTAGTTTGCATTCTAGCTATTTCTGGATAAGTTAC
>CAYRHA010000049.1:0-3379 GCA_964424005.1 uncultured Muribaculaceae bacterium | reverse complement strand
ATACATTGCTGGTCTTTTTCTGACTGCATCTAAACCTTCTAATATTTTTATTGATTTCTCATCATATTTTGCCATAATGATTCTCCTTTTATTACAAATAAATTATAACACTTTCACAAAAATAAGCAATTTTATAATTGCTTATTCATTGCATTCATCATTTGATTTACTTGCTTTTGTGAAGCGGTTCTTCCCATTTGTTGCATCATTATTTTAATCATTTGTTCATTAATTGGTGGATTCTTTTTTAAATAATTTTTCATATAATGTTTAGCAATAAAGAATCCTGCAACTACACCAATTACTATACCCAATAATACCTTTAATATATCTAATAACATACATCCTCCTAAAAACATTTTACTAAAAAGATCATAATAATACAAGAACTATTTCAATAAATTTTCAATTCTAATTGTTAAACTTTCAACATCAAAATGAAAATGCTTATATAATTCTTCTTTTGTTCCACTTGCACCAAATTCATCAAGCGTAATCAAATATTTTTTATTATAAACATAATTATACCAACCAACACTTGAAGAATACTCTAATACAATTACTTTATATCCAATAGGTAATATTTCCTCTCTATACTTTTCTCCTTGTTTTTCAAACAATTCCATAGATGGCATACTAACTACTCTTAATCCAAATCCTTTGCTTTCTAGTATATTTGAAACTTCAATTGCAGTTGCTACTTCTGTACCAGTTGCAATAATAATACCAGACAATCTATTTTTCTCTTTCTTAACTACATATGCACCCATACTCACCTTAGAATAATCAGTATTTTCTAATAATGGTGATTCACTTCTTGATACAACAATTGCACAAGGCTTTTTATTATTTACAATATTATTCCAACATCCGATTATTTCTTTGTGATCAGCAGGTCTATAAACAGTAAAATTTGGAATACTTCTTAACATTGCTAATTGTTCAATAGGTTGATGAGTTCTACCATCAGAACCAATTGAAATATTATCATGTGTAAATAAATATGTAACTGGAACATTTAAAATACATGACATCCTAATTGAAGGTTTCATATAATCTGCAAACACTAAGAAAGTAGATCCAATTGGTCTTAAATTACATAATGCTAATCCATTTAATATAGCTCCCATTGCATGTTCTCTAACACCAAAAAATATATTCTTCCCCTTATAATCTTTTGATGAAAATGCAGAATATTTTTCTAAATATAATTTAGTAGAACTTGCTAAATCAGCACTACCAACAATAATATTAGATATCTCATCACCAACTGCGTTCAATATATTTCTATTTATATCTCTTAGTTGTGATTTTGGATCTGTTACAACCAATGAATTTAAATCAACATTATATTCATTTTTAATAAGCATATTGAACTTCTCTTTTAATTCATTTGAAGAAATAGAATTAAACTTATCATATTCTTTTTCCCAATCCAAATATCTTTCCGTTGTTCTTTCTTTAAATATAGCTTTAGAATATTCTAATTGTTCCTTAGATACATCAAATGGAATAACACTAATGCCATTCTTATCTTTAAACTGTGCTATATCTTGTTCTGATAATGGTGTTCCATGTACAGCTGATGTATTTTGTTTTAAAGAACCAGCGCCAATAATAGTTCTAACTTCAATAATTGAAGGTCTATCTTTTATCTTTTTTGCATTTTCTATCGCTAAGTTAATTTCATTTATATTATTTCCATCTAATACTAGCTGTGTATTCCAATTCATTGATTTAAATCTGTCGATTACATTCTCTGTAAACGTTAATGTTGTACTTCCATCTAATGAAAATCTATTTGAATCATATAATACAATTAACTTATTTAATTTCAGCGTACCTGCAAGAGATGCTGCTTCATAAGATATACCCTCCATTAGGTCTCCATCACTGCATAATACATACGTATGATGATCAATTATATTTGTATTAATATTGAATAAAGCTGCTTGATGAGCTTCAGCAATTGCCATTCCTACTGCTGTAGCAAAGCCTTGACCTAAAGGGCCTGTAGAAGTTTCTATTCCATTCTCTAAATCATACTCTGGATGTCCATTAGTTTTATATCCGAATCTTCTATAATTTTTTAAGTCTTCAATTGAATAACTGTATCCACAAAAAAACAAAGTGCTATACAACAAAGCAGATCCGTGTCCTGCAGACATAACGAACCTATCTCTATTGATCCAATTTGTTTTATCAACATTATAATTAATATGATTTTGATATAAAGCATATAATATAGGAGCAGCACCTAAACAAATACCAGGATGTCCACTCTTAGCAGCATCAATCATGTCTAATGCAAGTGCTTTAATACTATCAACTACTTTTTTATCATATGTAAAATTTGGTATCATACAAACACTTCCTTATATTCTTATAAGTACATTATACCAAATTTAAATAAAAGTTAAACATTTAATTTAGAATTTTCTTCAATACTTACAATTGTATTTTCATTAACCTTTAATGTATCTATTCTCCAAATCCAAAAGAAAGAAAACCCAATAATTAAAAGATAAAATATAACGATTTCCTTGTTTCTTATTAATGTCTTCATATAGCTCCTCCTTTGTATACTTCAATCATAAAACAAACGTTTGTTCGTGTCAATATTATTTCGAACAAATGTTTGACATTTTACACTTTATATGTTAATCTAATATTAGTTAATAAGGAGGAATAAAAATGGATCCACTTACAGAAAGACAAAAAGATGTATTAGGTTATATTAAGAAATATATTGTTGAGAACGGATACCCACCTACTATTAGAGAGATTGGAGCTGCATTAGGTTTATCATCTCCTGCAACTATTCATTCTCATCTAAATAATCTTGAAATAAAAGGATATATAAAAAAAGATGATTGTAAAAATAGAGCAATTGAGCTATTAGTAAAAAACGAAATGTTTCAAAATAATTCTTCAGTAATAGATGTACCTTTATTAGGTAAAATTACTGCAGGATCTCCAATTGAAGCAATTGAAAATCCTGGCGAATATTTTAGTCTTCCTGCATACTTAATACCAAAAGAAAGAGAAGTTTTCGCATTAAAAGTAAGTGGAGAATCGATGATTAATGTCGGTATTAGTGATAATGATATCGTAATTGTACAAAGACAAAATACTGCTAGAAATGGTGAAATAGTAGTTGCTATGACAGATGAAAATGAGGTAACTCTAAAGACATTCTTCAAAGAAAAAGACTTCTTTAGATTACAACCAGAGAATGATACAATGGTTCCAATTATATTAAAAAATGTAACGATACTAGGAAAAGCAATAGGACTATATAGGAAGTTATAAAAAAAGAATCAATTTGAAGTGAACCCCATTTTGGTCACTTAAATAAAAAAGAACTATGATAAAATAA
>CAYRHA010000048.1:0-3416 GCA_964424005.1 uncultured Muribaculaceae bacterium | reverse complement strand
TTTCTCCAATAAAACATATACCAGTAGAATCTTTTTTTTCTGCTGTATTTAAGCCTAGTTTCTTAGCAATTTCTCTAACAACTGGTTTAATTATATCTCCAACTGGAAATAATACGTTATTTAATTGATCTTTGCTGAGCATTGATAAGAAATATGTTTGATCTTTATTCTCATCAACTGCTTTATATAATTTATTATCAATTAATCTAGCATAATGACCAGTTGCAACATAATCTGCATTTAGCTTCTTAGCTTCTTTTATAAATAAATCAAACTTAATGTATTTATTACACATAACATCTGGATTTGGTGTTCTACCATTCTTTAATTCATCAAGAAAATATGTGAACACATAATCCCAATATTCTTTAACAAAATCAACTCTGAATAATGGTATATCTAGTTTATTGCATACTTCTTTTGCATCGTTATAATCTTGTTCTTGTGGACATATAGAATTATTTATATCTGGATTACCAATTACATCATTATTTACACTGGAATCCCAGTTTCTCATAAATAATCCAATTACTTCATATCCTTGTTCTTTTAACAAATATGCTGCTACTGAGGAATCGACTCCCCCACTCATCCCAATTACAACTTTTTTCATATATATCACCAATAAAATTATATCATGTTATATCTAATTTATTATAATATTTGTGCTATAATTTATTATGAGGTGTATCATGAAAAAAAAGACAATTAAAATAGTTGCATGGTTTGCATTAATAGCAATGCTATGTGGAATAATTGCAACACTAATATCTCCATTATTATAAAAAGAAGAAACTTAGTTTCTTCTTTTATTTTCTAGATACATATTTCTTATCTTTTGTAGATATAATTACAATATCATTTTCATTTATAAACATTGGTACTCTTACTGCTAATCCTGACTCAAGTCTAGCTTCTTTTGTTGCAGTAGAAGTTGTATTCCCTTTTACACCTGGATCAGATGAAATTACCTTCATTTCAATCTTATCAGGCAATTCTATACCTATAAATTCATTTTCATAAAACGAAACATCTAACTCAAGACTTTCAGTTAATAAATCTAACTCATTAGCAATCTTATCTTTATTAATTTCTATTTGTTCATAAGTTCCAGTATTCATAAATACACATGAATCACCAGAATCATACAAATATTGTACTCTTTGTTTTTGTATATTAGCTTTAGCTAATTTGATACTTGAATTAAAAGTTATTTCTATATTAGAACCTGTTCTCAAGTTTCTTAGTTTGGCTTTAACAAAAGCAGCACCTTTTCCTGGTTTTACATGTTGAAATTCTAATATTATATAAATACTATTTTCATATTCAATAGTCATTCCATTTTTAATATCATTAACATTTATCATACATTCCCTCGTTTAAAAATAAGCTTTTTAGCTTATTTCTTTTCTTTATGAAGAGTAACTTTCTTACATCTTGGACAAAACTTATTTAATTCAACTCTTTCAGTTGTATTCTTTTTATTTTTAATAGTTCTATAGTTTTCTTCTTTACATATAGAACAAAATAAAGTTATTCTTTCTCTATTACCTGTTTTTGCCATAATTAATCGCTCCTTCTCGTTCCCATACATTATATCAAATTAGTATTAAAAGTAAAAGCATTTTTAACTATTTTTATAATAATTTATTACATTATCTATTAAATTTTGATTAAATCTTTTATTTCTGATCATTTCTATCTCAAATTTATATGGAGGATAATCATCAACATATGGTGTTTCTA
The DNA here is from genome assembly GCA_964424005.1 of uncultured Muribaculaceae bacterium. Taxonomy (GTDB): domain Bacteria; phylum Bacillota_I; class Bacilli_A; order RF39; family UBA660; genus JAQVSJ01. The sequence continues at coordinate 1,670 of CAYRHA010000048.1, read as the reverse complement.
ATATCATTGGAATATTATCTAATCTTTTATTATAAATAATATTTAATAAAGAATCGAAACCAATTGTACCAAAACCAATATTGGCATGTCTATCCTTTTTATCAGATATATTATTCTTACTATCATTAATATGTATACATGCTATTTTATTAATGCCAATCTTTGAATCTATTTCATCTAATATTAAATCAAAGTTCTTTACATCATAACCTGCATCATTTAAATGGCAAGTATCTAAACATATCATTACTTTATCCTTATATTTGATATTGTCAATTATATATTTTATATGATCAATCTTATAACCGATTTCGGTACCTTTACCAGACATTGTTTCAATACATATATTTACCTTACTGTTTTCATTTAGTACACTATTAATACCGTCAATAGTATTGTTTAAACCAATTTCTTCTCCTATTCCAACATGAGAGCCAGGATGAATAACTAACTTTGTTATTCCTAACTTCTCACATCTTCTTATTTCTTCTGAGAAAAAATCAATAGAGAACTTTCTCATTCTCTCATCATTATTGTTAGATAGATTTATAATGTATGGAGCATGTACTATAACATCATTTAAATCAATATTATGCTCTTTTAACATTGCATATGCATTATTAGTCAAATTAGTATTAATATCGCTTCTATTTGTGTTCTGAGGTGCTCCAGAGTATATCATAAAACAATTAGAGTCATAACTAATTGCTTCCATAGTACTACCAACTAATTGTGTATCTTTATTAAAAGATACATGAGATCCAATTTTAAGCATTTATATCACCAATCAAATTATATAATAAATGCAAAAAAAAAGATACTTTCGTATCTATTTTATTTCTATCTTGTAGATGTATATGAAGCTTGAGTACCAAACTTACCAGTAGATGCACCTGTTGCTGTTACAGATACTTCATAAGTTGAAGTATTAACAGTAAATGTACAAGTAGCAAAATCAGCTACGTTATATCTTACTGCTGCTGTTACTGCTGCAGGAACACTTGTTACACAACTTCCACTTGCCGTAACTGTTCCAGCCATAACCTCATTCTTAATTCCACTTGCTAACATTTCAACTGAACTCTTAAATGAGTCTGCTTTTGCATTTGTAATAACACTTACTACTCTTGGTACTGCTATTACTAATATTATTGCTAGTATAACAATTACTGCTAGTAATTCAATTAATGTAAATCCTTTTTTCATATTCTCATTCCTTTCTCTTATATATATTAAGATATTTTATGGATTAGTTATTAAAACGCCATTATAAGTAAGATTGGCTGCTCCAACAAATTTACCTGCTGCGCTTGTAAGTCTTACTTGCAATGATGATAAACCAGTTGCAGATGCATATGTATATTTGCAAACACCATTTGTAGCAGTCCAATATTCTGTTGGACAATCAGTTGCAAATGCTGCAGAATCAGCTATATTTGTAGTTTCAACACCAAGTATATATGCATTAATTCTTGATTCTAGAGATTTGTAAACAGATTTTGCACTAGATTCAAATGCATCGTTTCTTGCAGAAGACATTGAATCTAAAACTTTTGGCACTGCAATTACTAATATTATTGCTAGTATAACAATTACTGCCAATAATTCAATTAATGTAAATCCCTTTTTCATATCTTATTCCTTTCTTTTTAATATCAGTGTTATTAATA
>CAYRHA010000047.1:0-3455 GCA_964424005.1 uncultured Muribaculaceae bacterium | reverse complement strand
TACTAGGTGATTCCACTATTACTAATTTCTCTGCCATCTTAATCAAATCCTTTCATATTATATATTAAATACAAATTAATTTATCCCTTTGTTTTTTTAATTATATCATATTATTATATTTGCACTCAAAAAAACAATCTATAAGATTGTTAATTTTTGTTATATATGATTACCTTATTATCTGAATCAATTAGCAATGTATCATTTACGTCTTTTGTTAAAGTATGATTAGTTAATACCTTAGATATGTTTAATTCTTCTACATTAGTGTAATCTATACCATAATCAGAATACTCACCTTTACCTAATAATATTATGAAATATTCATCACTTGTATTATCAATTACAATGTATGAATCATCACAATCATAATCATTAGAAACATAATTTAAATCCGTTAGAGTAAAGTATACCTTTGATTCACTTAATTCAAGTTCATCAATAGATATATCTGATGATATATTTACTGCATAATTTAAAAATTCTAATTTCTTATCTGATACTAAATTATTCTTATTATCACCAAATGAAAATAAATATACTACATAAATACTGACAAAAATAAATATAATTAGAAATAATTTTGGAAGCACTCTAATTAATAATGCTTGTTTATCTTTATTTTCATTTTTAACATCATCATTATAATACTTATTTACATAATCATTATCTATTATTTCTTCTTCTTTTGGTTCCTCTTTAGGTTCTTCTATATTTTCTTTTGGTTCAACATAACCACAACTTGGACATATGTATGAATCTTTTGATATTAATGCTTTACAATTTCTACATTCTTTTTGATCTTCTACTATTTCTTCGCTTTCAGCTACTTCTTTATTTAATAACATATTTGATATTAACTTAACAATTATACCTATTACAATTGCTCCAATTCCTATTATTAAATACAATTGTATAGTGTTTGCTGCTTCTTCCGAAATTGAATTATACTTTTGTGCAGCAGAAATACTATTATATATATACATTGCAATACTAGCTATACCAATACACTTAAATAATATTGAAATATACCTTACAATTCTACTCATCATAGTATACCTTCTCTCAATAGGCATTATTATACATATTTTTCAAATAAAATCAATGTTTGCTCTCAACGTAATCAATAACAGGTCTATAACTTAATCTATGTTCTTTCAATATTCCATATTTATAGATGGCTTCTATATGCTTCTTTGTTGGATATCCCTTATTATTTTTAAAGTCATATTCCGGATGTAGTTTATCTATTTCATACATCATTGCATCTCTTGTAACTTTTGCTATTACAGATGCTGCTGCTATAGAAATACTTTTTTGATCACCTTTTATTATAGATGTAGTTTCAATATTTATATTTAACTTCATAGCATCTATTAATACATGCTCTATTTTAGTTTTATTTAAACAATCTTTAATTGCAATAATCATTGATTCTTTACTAGCCTCATATATATTAATTTTATCTATCCTCTTATTATCTACTACCCCTATACCAATTCCTAAAGCTTTCTCCACTATTATCTTATAATATTTATTTCTCTTTTTCTCAGATAATTGTTTTGAATCATTTAATCCTTTTATCTTTAAATTCTTAGGTAATACAACACAAGCACTTACTACAGGACCAATTAAAGGTCCTCTACCAACTTCATCTACTCCACCAATATAATTTATACCTTTTTTATATAATTCTTTCTCATATTTATATAAATCCATTATTATCACCATTTAAATTATATCAAATATATTAAATATAGTATAATAAAGATGGTGATATTATGATTTCTATAAAAGAAAGTGCTAGTAATACAATTATAGTGAATAAATCAAAGTTCATATCTTTTATTCATAGAGTAAACACTATTGACGATGTTAATAATTGCTTGTTAGAAATTAGAGATAAATATAGTGATGCAAGTCACATTTGTTATTCATATATATTGGAAAATATTGAAAAATCAGATGATGATCGAGAGCCAAAAAATAGTGCCGGAAAACCAATGTTAGATGTATTAAAAAAGAATAAATTAAATTTTATAATAGCAATTACTGTTAGATACTTTGGCGGTATTAAACTTGGTAAAGGAAACTTAACAAGGACATATAAAAAATCAATATCCAATTTAATAAAAAAATGCAAATTAATTGAGATGATTAAATGTAAGAATATAAATATAATTATTGATTATAATAATGAGAAATTAGTAAGCAATATATTACAAAATATAGAGCATAAAAAAATATATGGTGAAAATATAATATATAATTTAAATGCTAGTAATGAACTACTAGATGATCTATCTAAAATGGAAAATATAAAAGTAGAAATATTAAAAGAAACATACATAGAAAAACCAATTACTAAGTAATTGGTTTTATTCTATTTTACTTCTTGGATGATATTCATTATATTTCTTTTTAATTAAATTATTTTGTAAGTGTGTATAAATTTGAGTAGTAGATATATTTTCATGTCCTAATAATTCTTGTATTATTCTCAAATCTACATCATTTTCAAGTAAATGTGTTGCAAAACTGTGTCTTAATGTGTGTGGTGAAAATTGTTTCTTAATATCATTTTTATATGCTATTATTTTTAATACCTTAAAGAATCCTTGTCTAGTTAACTTCTTACCATGATTATTTATAAATAAGTAATCAGTTATATAGCCTTTAAGCATAGTATTTCTCTTTTCTAAGTACTCATTTAAGGCATCAATGGCAATATCACCAATAGGTAATATTCTCTCCTTATTACCTTTACCAATACATCTTACACTGGCATTACTAATATCTAAATCATTTACATTTAAATTAACTAACTCAGATACTCTTAAACCAGTTGCATACATTAGTTCTAACATAGCTTTATTTCTATAGTCGAAAACAGTATTTGTTTTAATATCTAATAACCTATTCACTTCATCTATCGATAATACACTTGGCAATCTCTTACTTAACCTTGGTCTTTCTATTGCTTCACTAGGATCCTTTTTATTGTATACTCTAGAAATATACTTATGAAAATTCTTAATACTAACTATATTTCTTGCTATTGAAGCTGCAGATAGTCCTTCCTTGTTCAATTTTTCAATATATTTCTCAATATCTATATTTGTTATATTATCTAAATCTTTATTAATATACTTCATATATTTAATAAGATCACAATTATATGCACTACTTGTATTTTTAGATAATCCTCTTTCAATAATAATGTAATGTATAAATTCTTGTATATATTTTTCCATATTATCACCATATGAATTATAGCATATTTGTGTTAAAATTGTCATAGGGTGATTATTATGAATGAACCTTTAGCATATAAAATGAGACCAGGAAAACTAAAAGAAATAATTGGTCAAAAACATTTAGTGGGAAAAGATAAAGTTATTTATAATATGATTAAGAATAAGAAGTTATTTTCTATGATATTATATGGTAAACCA
>CAYRHA010000046.1:3343-3567 GCA_964424005.1 uncultured Muribaculaceae bacterium | reverse complement strand
AAATTTAAATGAAGTACTTGATATTATGCTTCAATTAACTGATGCTTTAGCACATGCACATGATTCTTATATAATACATAGAGATATAAAACCACAAAATATATTGATATTAAGTAATGGACTTGTTAAGATTACTGATTTTGGTATAGCAATGGCAATGAATAATTCTCAATTAACACAAACAAATTCTGTTATGGGCTCAGTCCATTATTTGCCACCAGAAC
>CAYRHA010000046.1:0-3333 GCA_964424005.1 uncultured Muribaculaceae bacterium | reverse complement strand
GTGGTAAAGGTTCTACGATTAAGAGTGATATATATTCTTTAGGTATTATGATGTATGAATTATTGACTGGTAAGCTTCCTTTTACTGGTGAAAATGCAGTGGAAATTGCATTAAAACACATAAAAGAAAAAATACCATGTATAACAAAAGAAGTAGATAATGTTCCACAAAGTATAGAAAATATAATATTAAAGGCATGCGCAAAGAATCCAAAAAATAGATACAATAATGCTAGAGAAATGTATATGGATTTAAAACAAGCGCTAAATAATGAACATACGAATGATTCAAGACTTGTTTATGTGCATCCAGAAGAAGAACTAGAAGATACAAAAACTTTAGAAAAAATAGTAATAGATAACAAACCTGCAATTAAGAAAATTGATAATGAACAAAAACCAAGAAAAAAATTAGTGTTTGTAATAATAAGTTTATTGACATTTTTATTAGCACTTGTATTTGCATTCTTCTTTATATTACCAAAGTTTACGGAAGCAAAGGATGTAATTGTACCTGATGTTAAAAATATGACAGTACAAGAAGCAGAAGCTTTATTGAAGTCAAGTGGTTTTGAAGTTGCATTAGAAACTCAAAAAATATATAGTGATACAATTAATGAGGAAAAAGTAGTAAAAACTTCTCCTGCAATTGGTAGAACAATTAAAGAAGGTACTTTAATAACTATATATGAGTCTTTAGGCAGTGAAAAGATAACAATACAAGATTATACTGGTGAAAATATATATGAAGTAAAAGCTAGACTAGAATTACTCGGTTTAAAAGTTGATATTGAGTCTTTAAATGTAGATGATGTAACTTTATATAAGAATAGAGAAAACGAAATAATCGAACAATCACCAAAAGAAGGTAATTTAGTAAGTGGAAGTCAAATTATATTATATTATCCAAATATAGTTGTATATCCAGATATGACTGGATGGATATTAGAAGATGCACAAGAATTTGCGGATCAATATGAATTAAATTTAACGGTATTAGAGAGTGAAGATGCAGAAAAAACAAGCGGTACTGTTATAGATCAAAATAGAAAAGAAGGAGTTCTTGTAGTAAGAAAAGCAGAGTTTATTATTACAATTGCGATTCCTGTTAGTGAAACTGAAGAATAATGAAAGAGAGGTGTATTATATGAAAATCTCAGCATCCTTATTATCAATGAGAGACGATTTATTAAATTACATAAATAAAATAAATAATTCAAATATTGATTATATTCATTTAGATATAATGGATAAAGACTTTGTACATAATGATTCTTTTAATGAGGATGAAATAAAGATAATATTAGAAAATTCAAGAAAACCATTGGATATACATCTAATGGTAAAAGATTTAGATAAGTATCTAGTATATTTAGATAAACCAATAGTAGAATACATTATTATTCATTATGAAGTATTAGAAAACCTAAATATAATTAGTAAGATAAAACATAATAAAAAGGTAGGAATATCTATTAAACCAAATACTGATATTACTAAGATATATAATTTACTTGATAAAATAGATTTAGTATTAATAATGAGTGTTGAACCTGGAAAAGGTGGTCAACAATTTATAGAAACGACAATTGAAAAGATAAACAAATTAAAGAATGAAATTAATAGACAACATCTAAATGTAAAAATATCAGTAGATGGTGGAATTAATAATAACAACTTAAATAATCTAAGTAATATTGGAGCAGATATTGCGGTAGTAGGATCATACTTAAAAACAATTAAGGATTTAGACATAATTATGTAAAGAAATACATATATGACTGATTAACCATATTAAATATGCTATAATTACTAAGAAAATAAGTGAGGTAACACATGAGAAAAGGTTTTACACTAATAGAACTATTGGCAGTTATTGTTATATTAGCAATAATATTAGTAATGGCCGTACCAGAGGTTATTGATGCAATACAAGAATCAAAAGATAGGGCTTTTCAAGCAAGTGCAATATCAATATATAAAACAATTGAATCACAATTGATTTCCGGCCATATAGGATATACAAGCAACGATTTTATATATAATAATGCTTTCTGGTTTATGTGTCCAAGCAATATATGGGATGAAGATAATGGGAACTGCAGATATACATATGATAATTATGATGCTATACAATTGACACAAACTTTGGCTGTAGTATTGTATAGAGCAAGCGGAAAATATGAGGGTGCAGGAGATGTATATGTTGGTCCGGATTTAATCTTAAACGACAAATTTACAATTGATACTAGCAGCAATATAGACGACTACATATTATCTAATTTTATTGACTCTACTGATGAATATTATACAGAAATAAATCAAGAATTTATTAACGCATCACAAACATTAAAAGATGACCTTATTGTTCTAGCTGATGATAATCTTCTAACTGAAGATATAACAACAAATTGTCCTTCAAGCACATGGGATATATTAAAGGCAGAATGCAAGTATAATTTTGAGCGATATTTTCTTTCAGCATATGATGCTGAACTTGGATGGGTTGAAACCACTGAGCCGGCATATTTAATAGACATTTATCTATATTATCCAAAACTTGAATATGTAGGAGCAAATAGTATTGAAATATTTTATGATACTGAAGGATATGACGAGATCTATTGGATGGATGAAGATAGAATTTTAGAAATTGAAAGTCAATAATAAATATATATGTAAATAGAATTATTTTATTGACTGAGAAAAACCATTGTGATATACTAAAATAGTAATAAAGTAGAAAGGAATATGATATGAAAAAGGGATTTACATTAATTGAATTATTGGCAGTTATTGTTATACTAGCAATTATAATGGTTATTACGATACCAAGAGTATTAGATGCACTTAGTGAAGCAAAAATTAGTGCTTTTCGTTCTGACTTAGTTGGAATATACAAATCGTTAGAAAAACAAATTAATGAATCACAACTTGACTTAAATGATGTATTACCGGATTCAGCAAATTTTGCAACAGTATGTCCTACAACGTTTTGGGCAGAAAGTAAACCAGTTTGCAAATATTCATATACATCAGCAAATGGAATATATTCATTAATTGTTAGGGTTGATTGGGATTTTGATTTAGACTATGACTATGTTACGTATGATGGTTTAAATTATGAATATATTGTACCAGTAGAATAATAAGGAGATGAGAGTAACTAGATGAATTATTTGAATGCCCAACAAACATATTGGTTAGAAAATTAATTGATATGTGGATATGAATAATAAAGAAATATGTTTAATATCCTTATTAATAACACTGATATTAAAAAGAAAGGAATAAGATATGACAAGCGAAGTACACAACATCGACTGCCTCGAAC
>CAYRHA010000045.1:0-3732 GCA_964424005.1 uncultured Muribaculaceae bacterium | reverse complement strand
CTTCTTTACGACCTAAGATTCCTTTCATATATATGTCCTCCTATTATTTTACTTCGATTTCTACTCCAGCAGGTAAATCTAGTCGAGTTAATGCCTCAACTGTTTCCTTGCTTGGATTGTTAATATCAATTAATCTCTTATGTGTACGCATTTCAAATTGCTCACGAGCATCTTTAGTAATGTGAACTGCTCTTAATACTGTGTACTTTTGAATTTCGGTAGGTAATGGAATTGGTCCACTAATATCTCCACCCATTCTTTTAATGGTTTCAACAATTCTACCTGCGGCTTGATCTAGCAATCTATGATCATATGCCTTCATTCTAATACGAATTTTATTTGACATTTTGAATCCTCCCTTCGCTTATATCTAACGTATAAACTTGCTCCGCGTAAATTACCTGATAAACCCATAAAGTGTATAACAACCTTACCTGGTGTATCAGCAACTTTACACATCTTAGCCAAAAACACGCAAAGTAAGTATAGCAAAAGAAAAAAAGAAATGCAACAATTATTTTAACATTTCTTAATATTTATTAAAATCCATATATAATTTGCCTAACAAAGTACATATATACTCTTTATTAGTAGGTGTTGCTTTTTCAGGATCAACACTGAATCCAAATAGCTGTTGCTGAAATTCAATATCTCCTCTATTAAAACTCTTTTCTATCGCATGTCTAATACTTTGCTCAATATTAATTGCTTTAGTGTTATATTTATTTGCAATGATTTTATATATATCGCATATATTGCACTCTAAATCATTCTCATATAAATAAATAAGCATATCATTGACATACTTATAGCCTTTCACATTAGATGGGATGCCCATATTATGTAGTAATTCAGTTATATATCTGTAAATATCAATCGAATCAAAACCACTAAAAATATTTTTAATATTTACATCGGAAAGAGCTCTTCTTAAATTATCCATATCACATGCGGAAATTATCATAATATAATTATTACCGCTTTTTGTTACTTTCAACATATTACACCAAAAGAAAAAGAGGCTATTATGCCGCTTTTTGTTCACTTTCTATATCGTTTTTGTAGAAATTGCTTGCTCCTTTTAACGCTAAACCTAATGACTTAGATGCAATTGGTTGTGCCTTATTTAATGTTGACATTGCAAGTAGCTCAATTTCATTTTTAAATCCTTGAGGTGCAATTCTATAAGTATAAGTATCAATTATTTCTTTTCCAGATATTGTTTCATCCTTATTAAAAACAGGGTTTGCTTTATATTCAGCAAAAGTTTTACCTGTAATAGCAAGCATTTTCATTATAATATCACTTCTAAAATTCTTTAGTGCTATTTTATTAATTGAATAACTCTTAGTACTATCAGTATCAGGATTTAAAGACATCTCACTCATAAAACCATATCCTCTCTATTCTTGTTTTAAGAATATCACACAAAAAACAAAAACAACATATGGTTTATAGTACATAGACAATAGTTTACAAATTAATCTCATTTAACATATTTAGTATATTATTCGGATCATTGGATGCTCCACCGATTAATAAACCATCTACATTTTCAATAAAACATATAGATTTAGCGTTCTCTAAATTAACACTGCCACCATATAGTACCTTAACATCAATATTATACAATCTCTTCATCTCTTCTTTTATAAATGAATGAGTACTTTTAATATCTTCATATGAAGGTATAATACCACTACCAATCGCATATACAGGTTCATAAGCAATAATAATATTATTACTAACGTGCAATGCTTGTAATTGTTTACTTATAATCTCATCAGTAATTTTTGAATTATGTTCATCAATTGTTTCGCCAACACATAATATTGGAGTAACACCATTTTTAGTACAACTCTCTACTTTTCTAGAAATCAACTCATTAGATTCACCAAATAATCTTCTTCTTTCACTATGGCCAACTATACAATAGCTAACCAAGTCTTTTAATTGATAGAAAGATACTTCACCAGTATATGCACCCTTATCAATATAATAACCATCTTGAGCCCCTAAAGAAAACTTTTGACCCCTTAATAGTTCTAAATATATATTTGAAGGACAAACAATTAAATTTGAACAATCGCAATTACTTAATATATTCTTATAATTAATAATTTCTTCATAGTTCAAATTCATCTTTAAATTAGCAACTAATATCTTATTCATTATTTTACTCCTTTAATAATATTCTTGAGTTTATCCATAAAGGTTACTTTTTCTTTACTAATAGCTTGTCTATATACTTTTATTATACTCTCTCCAAAACGCTTTTCAGAAAAATTTAAAGAGGAATCTTCAGCTTGTTTAGACATACTTTTATATAGAACTTTATCTTCAAAAAGATTAATAACTTTATCTCTATATTCTCTTTTGTTTTTAAAGAATAAACCATTATAACCATCTATTACAGATGCCTTATAGCTTTCATCATCAATACAAATGACAGGCAATGAAGAAGCTAAGGCTTCGTTTACAGTTAGTCCTTGTGTTTCGGTCTTAGAAGCAGTTACAAATATATCACCTATTTGATAATACATTGCTATTTGTTCCCAAGGAACCTTACCAATAAATATTATATTTTCATTTTTAAGAGCTTTCTTCTTTAAATCATTTAATTTGGGTCCATCACCTATTATTACAAGTTTAATATTCTTATTTATCTTATTTATACTCTTTTGATTTGCAATTAAAAATTCAAGATTCTTCTCAGATGATATTCTACTAACGACTAATAACACAAAATCATCTTTATTAATACCATTCTCTTCTCTTAATTCATTAATCTTCTTAATATCAAAATTACTCTTCTTAAACTTATCTGTTTCTATACCAGTAGGTATTATATGAATATCTCTTTTAACACCATATTTATTTTTAAATAAATCATATGTTTTCTTAGAAGGAACAATAAGTTCTGAAACCATCTTATCACAGTAAAAAGTAGTAAGATATTCAAGTAACTTCTTAGCGGGTTTATCAAAATATCCTTTAGTAACTAAATACATATAATCTTCATACATAGTGTGATAAGTATGCACTAGAGGGATATCATATTGTTTAGATATAATTCTTGAAAAAGTACCAATACTTCCTTCTGTTTGACTATGAATAACATCTAGATTCCACTTTCTAATCTTCTTTAAGGCATACAAAGGATATATAGTAGAAAACTTGACGTCTTTATAAATTCCACTATCTATTCCGATTACTCTTAATACCTTTTCTTTTTCATCATAAGAATGTTTATTGCCAGAACCAATTGTTACTACATACACCTCGTGTCCAAGTCTTTCAAGTGACTTTTTAAGAGTTACAATACTTGTACATACACCGCTTATATAAGGTGCATATGTATCACTAAATAATCCAATTCTCATAATCTACTCCTTTTTGCTTATCATAAATGTTATAAATCCCACAATCATTAATAAATAATATGTTAAGAATCTCCATAATAACATTCCTGCTTTTAATACAGATCCTGATATAAATAATCCAAATAGAGCTAAGAAAGTATATTCAAATCCAATTGTTCCCCCTGGCATAGGTACATAAGACGATATAAGAGCAACATGCATATAAACTATTATGGATATAAACATATTCATATCACTTATACCTAAAGACATAAATACTAAGAATGGAACTGAATAGAAAGTAATTAAGAATAGCATATTTAATATTAACATCTTAACTACATCTCTTCTATCTTTCTTAATATTAGAA
>CAYRHA010000044.1:0-3744 GCA_964424005.1 uncultured Muribaculaceae bacterium | reverse complement strand
AGTATTTCTATGCACTCAATATTATATCGTAATAAACGTTTTAAGCTCCAAAACAAGTTCATAACACCTTATTGTTAGCTATCACCAACCGCTAACTCTCTTTAAATAAGTTAATTATTACTATTTTTCTTCTACACCTAACAATTTAATTATAGTATATATTATTTTCAAAGTAAACATAATACTATTATTTTCATTTAGTTTTTGATAAAATGATATTGGATGTGATAATATGAGAATATTTAAAAAAGTATTATTTTTTTCAATATTACCAGCAATTGCTGTAATATTGTTCTTGGTATTTAAAAATATAAATAATTATGCATTTTTACAAGGAGTAATAAAAGAAATTAATTACAACGAAAACAATTTAAGACCAACAATATTAATAGAAAATGATGATGGTCCATATTATGTAAGCTTTCAAAAAGATGTTGATTTAAATAAAAATAATATTAAAGTTGGTGATGAAGTTTACATAAAAATTGATTCTGCAATTATGGAAAGTTATCCAATGCAAGCAAGAGGATATTCAATAATGCTTATAAAATCAGCACAATAAGGAGTAATATGAGAAAATTAAATGAAATATTTGATACTAAATATGATGTAGAAATAAAAGATGTAAAAACAAATTCAAAAGAAATTAATGATGGCGATTTATTTGTATGCATTAAAGGGTTCAATGTAGATAGACATGATTATGTAAAAGATGCAGAACAAAAAGGAGCAAAAGCATTAGTAGTTAGTAGAGATGTAGAAAGTAATCTGCCTCAGATAAAAGTTGAAGATACAAATAAAGAATTAATAAATATAGTTACTAAATTCTACGATTATCCTTCTAGAAAAATGAGAATGATTGGAGTTACCGGCACTGATGGTAAAACTACAACTAGTACAATTATTCATCAATTACTAAATGAATTTGAAAAGACAGGATATATTGGAACAAATGGTGTAATAAGTGATGGGTATAAGGAGTCAATTAATAACACCACTCCTACTCCTGAACATATGCATAGAATACTAAATGAACTATATTCTGTTGGATGTAAAAACGTAGTATTAGAAACAGCATCAGAAGCTTTAGCTCAAAAGAGATGTGAAACAATAAAGTTTGATTATTCAATATATACAAACTTAACACCAGAACATTTAAATTATCATAAGACAATGGAAAATTATTTAGAAGCTAAATGTATGTTGTTTGAGCAAACTAAAGAAGATGGATACTGTATAATAAATATAGATGATGAATATAGCAACAAGATTATTGAAAAATGCAAAGGTAAAGTAATTACATACGGTAAAAATGAGGAAGCGGATTATAAATTCTATGATGTAATAACTGATGAAAAATCTACAAGATTTAAACTAATACATAATAATGAGGAATATAGCATTAAAATACCTTTAATAGGAGCATTTAATGCATATAATATGACTGCTGCTTTAGCAGTACTAATTAATATGGGCTACAAATTAAATGATTTAGAGAAATACTTTGATAAATTATTTGTTGCTGGTAGATTCAACGAAGTAAACTTTGGACAAAATTTTAAAGTAATAATTGACTTTGCACATACTATAAATGCAATTGATAATATACTTGATTATGCAAATTCAATAAAGAAAAATAAAATAATATCTGTATCTGGTGCAGCAGGAGAAAGATATAGAGAAAAAAGACCAATTATTGGAGAAATGCTAGTTAACAAATCTGATTATGTTATATTTACATATGATGATCCTAGAAAAGAAGACATAAATGACATTATTAATCAGATGACTGAAAATGTCTTAGATAAATCTGATAAGTTTGAAAGAATCATAGACAGAAAAGAAGCTATAAAAAAGGCAATTAATATTGCTCAAAAAGACGATATTGTATTAATTCTCGGAAGAGGAAATGAAACAACAGTTCCTATTAATGGTGAATTAATACTTGAAAATGATTTTGAAGAAGTAGAAAAGTCAATAAAAGGTGAATAATTAATTCACCTTTTTTTGTATATATTCACTATAGGTAAGCATTCTATCAATATATTTATTGTCATCTAAGAATTCAACTATTCTATTAGCAGTTGTATCCATTACTTCATGGTCTTGTGTTCTAAACAATATAGCACCAGCGAATTCTTGTAATCCTTCATTTAAAGATGTTATTGTTTCAATGTCCAAATGATTTGTAGGTTCATCTAATAGTAATACATTAGCACCACTAAGCATCATTTTAGATAACATACATCTTACTTTTTCACCACCACTTAATACACTTACTTTCTTCAAAGATTCTTCTCCAGTAAATAACATTCTTCCTAGAAATCCTCTTACAAATTGCTCTTCTTTTACTTTAGAATAATCTTGTAACCAAGTGACTAGATTTTTATCACTCTTGAAATATTTCTCATGATTCTTAGGAAAATATGCAAATGAAGCACTAGATCCCCAAATAACATCACCTGAATCAGGGATTATTTCACCAGCAATTACTTTAAACAATGTAGTAATTGCAAGTTCATTATTACCCACAAAAGCAATTTTATCTGTATTATTAATAGTAAAGTTGAAATTTTTAATTATTTGTTTTCCATCTACATTAACACTAATATTCTTTAATGTTAAAACATCTTTTCCTAATCTCTTATCTTCTTTAAAATTGATATATGGATATCTTCTTGTAGAAGATTTTATATCATCTAATACAATCTTCTCTAGTGTTTTCTTTCTAGATGTTGCTTGTTTAGATTTAGATGCATTAGCAGAGAACCTCGCTATAAAATCCTTTAGTTCTGTAATTTGTTTCTCTTTCTTTGAATTTGAATCCTTCATTTGTTTTTGTATTAATTCACTGGATTGCCTCCAGAAATCATAATTACCAACAAATAAAGTAATCTTTTCATAATCAATATCAACTATATGTGTACATACATTATTTAGAAAATGTCTATCATGAGATACAACTATAACAGTATTTTCAAAATTAATTAGAAATTCTTCCAACCATAATTTTGCATTAATATCTAGACCATTTGTTGGTTCATCTAATAACAATATATCTGGATTACCAAATAATGCTTGTGCAAGAAGAATTTTTACTTTATATATATTTGAAATATCAGACATTTTCTTAATATATAAATCAGTTGGAACTCCTAAACCATCCAATAATATTGCTGCATCACTTTCAGCTTGCCACCCATTTAATTCTGCAAATTCACCTTCTAGTTCCCCAATTTTAATACCATCTTCTTCACTAAAATCAGTTTTAGAATATAGTTTATCTTTTTCTTGTATTATATTATATAACTTACTATTACCCATTATTACAACGTCTATTACATTATATTCATTATAAATATTATGATCTTGTCTTAAAATTGATATTCTATCTTTTGGATCATATATTACATTCCCATATGTAGGCTCTATTTCACTTGATAATAATTTCAAAAAAGTAGACTTCCCGCTTCCATTAGCACCTATTAAACCATAACAATTACCATTAAGAAACTTAATGTTTACATTCTCAAATAATGTTCTAGTACCAAATCTTAAAGTTAAATCTTTTGTATTTATCATATTACACCTCAAATAAATCAGTTCTAAGTATATACAAATTATTTATAAAAGTAAACAAATATCATCAACAATTCTTGACATATATTTAATTATTGGTATAATTATTTATGCCTACTGCAGATGTAGTTCAATGGTAGAATCCCAGCCCTCCAAGCTGATCAT
>CAYRHA010000043.1:0-3789 GCA_964424005.1 uncultured Muribaculaceae bacterium | reverse complement strand
TCAAGTTTGAGGCTTTATTTGATGGGTTTTAGAGATGAATTTAATATAAAAATATTAGTTATTTATGTTTTCTAAATCTTATAATACATTTGATTTTTACTTGTTAATTTATCAGGCTTTGTTTGAACTACAAGCCCATTTTCAATTGCTGGATCTAAATAATTAGCTCTGAACGTTTCTTTAGACTTAATACCAAGTTTATTCATTATTTCATTTGCACTCATTGGAGTAGCATAGTCCATAACACTTAATAACTTAGTAACATATGCACTAATATGCAACATTTCATTATTAGTACTATCTAATAAATTATTTATTACTTCGTCAATCATCTTGAGCATAAATTCAACAAATTCATCAACATTACCATTACTATTACACTTATCTATTGCTTTATAATAATCATTTTGATACTTCCTTAATTGTGATTCAATTGGAATATATTCAAATATTTCCTTCCAACTAGAAAGAATAACATTTTGCCATAATCTAGCCATTCTTCCATTACCATCACTAAATGGATGTATAAATACAAATTCATAATGAAATACAGACGATAATATCAATGGATGGACTAAGTCTTTATTTTGTTTCATCCAATTAAACAAATTAGTCATTAGTTCACTAACTATTTCTGGTTTAGGTGCTATAAAAATGCATACACCATTTTCAAATACACCTTCATTACCTTTTCTAAACTCTCCACTTTCTTCAACAGTTAAATAAGTCATAATACCATGAGTTTTCTTTAAATCCTTAATAGAATATGGATTTACTTCATTAATTTTATTATAAGCATTATAAGCATTCTTAACTTCTTGAATCTCTTTTTTAGATCCTACAACTAATTTCCCTGCAATAACATCTTTTACTTGACTTAAAGATAAAGAATTTGCTTCTATCGCAAGAGAAGAATGTATTGAATGTATACGATTATTTCTTCTTAGTATCGGCATTTTATTTAAATTATTATAATTATCCAGTTTACCAACTTTTTCCATTATACTTGAAACATACTCCATCATTTGATTTGTAATTGTAAATGGTGGTCTATATCTATCCATACTCTCACCTCTTTTTATCTATATATATTATACAACAATACATAATAATATGCAATCATCTTGCTTATATCTTACTTATTATCTTACTTATTCATTAATTGACTTATTATTAAGTTTAGAGTAATATATTTCAAGTATAAGAAGGTGTTATTATGGCTGTTAAAAGAGATGAAAAACAACTGTTAATTGAACTAACAGAATTAAGAAACACCTTAAAAGAAACTAAATCAGTTATTGATAAACTAGAAATTAATAAGAGAATAGAAAAATACAAAAAAATGTTAAACGAAGTACAAAAACAAGAAGAAGTTAGCTTAAATAATATAAATATAAAAGCATTAAGAATATCCTTTGTTAATTATATGGTTGCTAGAAAAAAATATCCAGAGTTATTTGAAAAAGAAAGTACTATATTATTAGATGATATTAAACAATTGTATACATATGATGAACAATCCAATAAAGAATATAATAATGTCTTTGCTATAAATGAGAATAAAAAGTTATTCAAGGGACTAGATCCTAAATTTAAATCAACATATGATAATTTAGTAAATAAAAATAAAATATATTTCAATGAAAGTGATAATAATAAACAATACGGTTATCATTTGTTGAATAATAAAGATTCATATATATTAATTAATTCAACAAATAAGTTCGATGACACGTATGTATTATCACACGAGGTATTTCATGCCATAGATATGGAAATGAATGACTACGTCGATAATAATACTAATACAAGACACATATTAGCAGAAACTCCATCTTATCTAAGTTCATTTCTATTAAAAGATAAGTATAATGGTAATATATTATTAAATGATGATTCAAATGAAGCTTTTATAAGAATATACAACTCAATATGTATAAAATCAAAGTTATGCTTAAATCAATTAAAATTATATGATTATTTTGAAAGAGAAAAAGGTGTATCAATAAATGATTTCAATGTATTGTTTAAAGACAATACATTGAATGAAAAATACAATGTATTAAATAAAAAATATTCTACATTGTATTCAAATATATACTCTTACTTCACTTCTTTAGAGTTTTATAAACAATATAAAGATAATGATAAAGAATGCATTAAAAATATCAAAAACTTAATATTAAGCACTAATAATTATTCTATAAGAAGAACACTACAATCTTGTGATATTGATAGATATGATATTGGTAGTGAAAAAAGTAAAATATTACTAAAAACAATTATAACCAAATAAAAAGATCTCAAAGAGATCTTTTTTAGTTATTATTAGAATTTAAACATAATATGGATTAGGTTTTGTTATAATGATTATAAGATCTACAAGAATTCCTATACCAAATAAACCAGCAGTAAATATATATAATATTCCTAAGCCTGCTTTCCCTTCATAAAACTTATGAACACCTATGAACCCAAAAAATATACATAATAGAAGTGCAGTCCATTTATCACATTTTTTCTTTCCAACGTTGCTATCAGTTGCATTTGTATTTGATACATTTACATATATTTGATTAACTGGTTGTACTGGTTGACTAACCTGTTGCACTGGCTCAACAGGTTTTACTGGTTCATTATATATTGGTTGGCTAACTTGTATTGGTGTTCCACAATTCTTACAGAATTTATCTTCTGTACTTAATGAAAAACCACAATTTTTACAATTCATTTTTTCCCTCTTTCTTTCTTTATTATTATATATATTGTATCACTAAATATTAATTTTTATTAAAAAGGTAGTTTGAGATTGCCATTTGTATACATTTATACTCTAATAATAAAACAAATTAAAGATCTCAATGAGATCTTTCTTCGCAAATATTATTCTTCTTCAAATAAATGTTCAATCATTCCAATTGTTTCATCAAATAAGTCATCAACATCATTAACTGTACTAACAAAAATTAGTATTGAGTTATCTGAATTGAATGTTGAAAATGCAGAAATCGTATCCATATAAATATCATTATCTTCAACATAAGTCTTTGCACTAACTTTAATCATATCTTTACCAAATAACTTGTTTTCTTCTTCAATTTCAATATCATCTGACATAATAAGAGAAAATGAAATAAGCATTTCTGCTGCACTACGATCTTCTTCATTATTTAAATTAGCTTTGTCACTTATTGCCATATATATTAAAAAATTATCTTCATCTCCAATTGAAATAGAATCATCTTCATCAGACATTTCTATTAATTCTTCATATTTTTTTGGAACTTTAAATGTATAATCACCAACTAAAATATCAATTGTTTCTTTAACAACTACAATATCTTCATCATCATCTGTTGTTTCTTCTGCAGCTTTCTCAATAAAGTTTATTATATTATTCAATAAATATTTTACTCCAAAATAGCCGCCTACTATTCCTCCTAAAACAAGAATAATAATCATTATTACAACTAATGGATTCGTTTTCTTTTTAGGCATATTATCATATGGTTGATTATTACGTAGTTCCTCTACAGGTTGTTCCATGATTGGAGGTATATTAACTGGTTGTTGTACCGGTTGTACTGTATCATTATTCCATACTGGTTGTGTTGGTTGACTAACCGATTGCACTGGCTCAAAAGGTTTTACTGGTTCATTATATATTGGTTGGTTAACTTGTACTGGTGTTCCACAATTCTTACAGAATTTATCTTCTGTACTTAATGAAAAACCACAATTTTTACAATTCATTTTTTCCCTCTTTCTTTCTTTATTATTATATATATT
>CAYRHA010000042.1:0-3853 GCA_964424005.1 uncultured Muribaculaceae bacterium | reverse complement strand
CAAAATTAGAAGATGGTAAAGAATTAGTATTAAAGTTAGATGGTCTTAATTTAACAGCAAACGGCTTTTATGATAAGTTAAGAGATGCAGTTGGAATAAATGTATTGGTTGAAACTGTAGATAAAACTATAGTAGATAGTAAATATCCAACAACAGCTACTATAACATCTCAAATAAATGCTGCAATAGCTGGTTATAAAGAACAATATGATGACCAATATTTAGAAGTAATTAATTACTACAGTGGTACTAGTTTTACTACTGATGCTCAATTATTTGATTACTTAGAAACAAATTACAAGAGAGAATTATTAATAACTGATTATGCTGAAAGCATTGTTACTGATGAAGAAATAACAAAGTATTACAATGAAAAAGCAGTTGGAGATATGAGAGCTAAACATATATTAATTACAGCTACTGTAACTGATACAATGACTGATGCTGAAAAGACTGCAGCTGAAACAGCAGCATTAAATAAAGCAAAGGAATTGATTGTAGAATTAGATGGTGGTGCTGATTTTGATGATTTAGCTAAAGAACATTCAAGTGATACTGGTAGTGCTAGTAATGGCGGAGATGTTGGATACTTCAATCGTGGAGATATGGTTGATGAATTTGAAGAAGCTACAATAGCTCTTGAAGTAAATAAATATACTACTACACCAGTTAAATCAGATTATGGATATCATATAATATTAAAGACTGAACAATTAGAAAAAGATACATTAGTAAATTTAAAAGAAGAAATTAGATCTATTATTGGAGCAGATAAAGTTGATACTATTGCTAATATATATGCATTTGCAATTGAACAAGCAATGGAAGAATTTAACTTAGAAATATATGATACTGAAATGAAAGAACTATATGATAGTTACATACTAAATTTAAAGAACAAAACAGAATAAAAGATAAGGATTATTTCCTTATCTTTTCTATTTCATCATTAGTATAACCTTTTTGATATAGTCTCATCTTGATATTATAATCAAGATCTTTTTTATATTTATCTTTATATTTTCTATACAACTTATCATATTCTTTTTGTATTACATTGCTATCTACTTCAATATCGTTATTTTGAATTAGAGTATTAATTAATTCTCTATCATATCCAAGATTAATAAAGTAATATAATGTTTTTCTTTTTAATTCATAAATTGAATATTTATTATGTATTCTCATATACTTTTCAATTAATGGTTCTAATCTATCTTCTAAATCACATTCAATATTATTAATACCATTATCTACTAATACATCATCTATATTTAGATTGAGCAAATCTCTTTTCATTTTTAAAGGCCCATCTTTACTTAGATTTAACTTATCATTTATAAATCTTTTTACAAATTCAATATCATTAATATACTTCTTATCTTTTAGTTTCTTAATTATTTTTTCTTTTATACTATTATCTTTTGTATACTTATAAATATATGTTTCTATCTCGTATTCAGATCTCATTCTATAACTAATATAATTCAATACTTTATAATATATATCATAGTAATCCTTCTTACTTTGTATATCTTTTATATTTATATCTTTTTTAGACAATAAATTTAATTCTATTATTACATCTTCATATACTTCAATAGAAATATTATCTTCTAATATTAAATTAAAAATATTTTTCTTCTTTGATTTTTCAATTTTATTAATAATCATAAAACACCTCTTTTTTTAAAAAACTTAATACTATTTTAAATGTATTAAGTTTTCAGCTACTTCTTCAAGTGCTCTACCAATATTCTTCTTTGATCTATATTCATTTTCTTTTAATTGATAATGCCCTGTTGCATACATTTGTCTTGTTCTTTGTGAAACAACATGCACTAATCTATATTTAGAGTCGATCAAATTCATCAATTTATCAATTGAAGGATATATCATCTTTCCACACTCCTTAATTTAAGAATAGTGTAAAATTTAAGATCAATCAATGTTAATTACATAACTTTACACTATTTAATCAGTTTTCTTAATTTATCTAGTATTACATACATAGCATAAGTATCTTGTTTACAGTACTCAGTCAAGTTTTTGTAAACCTCATTATACTGTTCTTTTGTATAGTTTTTATAATTTGCATAAGCAGTAAGAGCAGTTGTACCATTACCTATTTCTAAATTATCATAAGATAGGTCACTAAAAACCTTTAATGTTTTCTTAATAGAATAAGAACCGCTTAAATCTTTATGATAATAATTTACTTTTCTTGCTTCCTCTTTATCAAAACCTAGATCTTCATAAAACTTACTATTATTTCTAACTATAAATAGTAAATCTGAAGCCATATTAACCATCTTCATTAATCTATCACTGTATTCTGGAAATGCATCTGCAAGTTTTGCTAATACACTCTTTTCAAACGAATAATTTTGAGCAAAGACTGTGCCTTTACTTGTATCTATTAATTCACATAAGCTCTTTGCCATATCTTCTCTACAATCATTATTGAAATCAGTTGATAAAAATCCATACTGATCTTTTTCTTTGTCACATACGCCAGGTTCTCTTTCAATATGTAAAGAAAATTGAAATGGTGATTGACAATAACATTTCTCACCTCTAAATCTTGGAAGAGGACAAGGAAATGTTTCAAAATCTAAATGATATATTGGATATTGCAAATTTTGAATAGCAATATTTATCTTCTCTTTATTTATATATGGAGTATTAGTTATTAAACAGTTCCTTTGTATATGATGATTTGGATTCTTAATCCAACTTTCTGGAATATCCATCATATTCAAATAACCTTCATTAATTAATTCTAAACCTTTATGTACAAATCCATCTTCATCCTTAAAACTCTTAATACCCATATACGATAAAGAAGAATTATATTTTGGAATCCTTTTAAAGCATATACTTGAAAACTTACATTCGGATGTTTTCTTATTTTCACAGTAATTACCTAAAGGATATTCATCAATACTCATTTCACTTAAGTATTCTTCTACCTTTTCTTTATCGCTTAATATCATATCTTGCATTTCTTCTGTAACTTTATTCATATCAAATAATTGTATTATTGAATCATCATATACAGCAATACCATTCTCATATTTTCCATCAAATATATATTCATGATTTAATACTGCTAAGTAATAATTAATCTTCTTACCTTTGTATTGTTCATCTTTCTCAACAATCATTCTTTGTACTGCTAAATCATATACGTATTTACCAATACCATACTTATCAAATAATTTATTTCTCTTTTCATTGTATTTTTCAATAGACATTTCACTTATTAAGTCATATCCTTTTATTTCATCTTTTAGATGAAATATACCTTTATTATCTTTTACAAATATACTAAACTTTTCATCTACTTTATTTCCCGCTTTTAAATCTTCTAGAAACTTATTACTAGTAGTTGCTTTTACTTCGATAATATTAGTACTATCACTTTCATTAAATATATCTACATAACAAATATATTTAAATAAGTCAGAATTAAATTCAAATGATTTTTGATTTAAAGTTGATTCTGCATATACTGTATTACCACCAAATAAATGCTCTACCTTTTTTCCAGCTAGTTCCTCTATCCTCTTGTAATAAGGTAGCATTACATCTAATTGAGGATCAAAAGTATCAATTAAATCTTCCTCTACACCTTCATCATTCTCATGATACATATGAGAGAGTATTTCATTTAATCTCTCTACTTTTTCTTCTTCTTTGTATTGCTCGTAAGATATATCTGCATCAATTCTATCTTTTTTAACTTCACATAATCCTACATATCTAGGACATCTGCTGTAATTAATAAAGTTAGTCTTAGTAATAGCCATATAATCACCTACTTTGCTTCATACCAATTTTTACCATAACT
>CAYRHA010000041.1:0-3860 GCA_964424005.1 uncultured Muribaculaceae bacterium | reverse complement strand
ATAGACATTAAGAATAAAGATGCTGCTTTAAGAGAAACTAGACTAGATTATCGTTTTCTAGATTTAAGAAGAGAAGACAATAATTTATTATTTAAGTGTCAAACTTTAATGGAACATTCAATGAGAGAGTTTTGGATTAATAATAATTTTGTAGAAATACATTCTCCAAAGATAAGTGGTGCTAGTGCAGAGAGTGGTTCTGAAATGTTTAAGTTAGACTATTTTGGAACTCCTGCATGTTTATCACAATCCCCACAATTTTATAAACAAATGGCATTAGCAAGTGGTTTTGATAAAGTATTTGAAATAGGACCTGCTTTTAGAGCGGAAAATTCACATACTAGTTATCATGCTACTGAAATAAATATGATAGATGTTGAATTTGCATGGATTGATTCAGTAGAAGATGTAATGGATCATGAAGAAGCATTACTAAAATACACATTAACCAAGATAAAAGAAAAGTATGGAGAAGATATTAAGAAATTATTTAATATAGAGTTATCTAATTTTGATGCTAAGTTCCCAAGAATAACCTTTAGTGATGCAAAGAAGATTATTAAAGACAAATATAATTATGAAGCAGAAAATAAATTAGATTTTGAAAGAAAAGAAGAAGAACTAATATGGAAATATGCTAGAGAACAATTTAATTCAGATTTTGTATTTGTAACAAAATATCCATATAGTTGTAGACCTTTCTATCATATGTTAGATGAAAATGGTTTAACTAATAGTTTTGATTTAATATATAGAGGTATTGAAATAACTACTGGAGCACAAAGAGAACATAGAGTAGATATATTAGAATCTCAAATAAAAGGTAAAGGAATAGATGTAAAATCTCTTCAATTCTATTTAGATTTCTTTAAGTACGGTTGTCCTCCACATGGAGGGTTTGCTATAGGATCTGCAAGATTATTAATGCAGATGTTTGGTATAGATAATATAAGAGAGGCAACCTTTATATATAGAGGACCTACTAGATTAAATCCATAAAGAATAATAGGAGGAAATATGAAAAAGGTATTGTTACTATGTTTAATCTTGTTAACTACTGCAGGATGTTCTAAAAAAGAACTTGTTGTTAATATATCTGAAACTAAAGAAGTGGATTTCTGTGACTACAACGATGATTGTGATTTCACTTTAGATTATGAAAGTGTAAGCATTAATAGTTTAACAATAGAAGATGTAGTTGTACCAATTGAATTAAAAAAAACAGAAGAAAAACAAGCGCTCTTTATAGCGGAAAAAGAGATTGTTGGAGTATATAAAGTAAGAAAAATCTTTATATATGATAATTTGATAATGGTTGATGCATATTTTAATGAAAATAGTTGTGAAAATGAAGCTTGCAGAACATTATTAGCATATAAAAATAATGGTGATTTAGTAGTTAATTTAAGTCCTAGAGGACATGGATATCATTTTACAATTGGCGGTTCAAATCTTCTATCATTATTTATTGAAATTACTAGTGATAAAGATTACTATATAATAGACGGTATTTTATATGTTAACTTTACTTCAATGGATGAGGAAACATATGTTTCTAAAGTGGGCGAAAGAATAAATATATGTAATAAGGAAGCCTTAAAATCAGAAGGTAATGTTACCACATTCATAGATGATGAAGATATAGAAAGATATACCGAAACTATAGTTTCTATTTATAAATTTGAATACAATGGAGATTATACATTTAAAACTCCTGAAAAAACATTTGGTCTCCTTATGGAAAATGCAATATTTAAATATTGTGTTGAAGAATCAAATTAGATATTCTAAAGAATATCTTTTTTATATTTTGTGTTATAATTTATTGGGTGATATTATGTGTAAAGATAAAAATGCAATAGGAATATTTGATTCTGGAATAGGTGGATTAACAGTATTAAATGAATTAATAAAAATACTTCCAAATGAAAAGTATATTTATATTGGAGATAATAAAAATTGTCCTTATGGTGATAAAACAATTGATGAATTACATTGTTATTCAAAAAGAATAATTAAGTATTTTGAAAGTAGAAAAGTAAAATTAATAGTTATAGCTTGTAATACAATTAGTTCAAATGTAATTGATATATTAAAAAAAGAAACAACAATACCTTTAATAGGAGTAATTGATTCAACTGTTGATAATTTTATTGCTAAGAAAATAGACAATACTTTAATAATTGCTACTAATAAAACAATAGAATCAAATGCATATGAAAAGAAAATAAAAAAAATAAATGAAACAATTGAAGTTAATAATCTTCGAACTCCGTTATTAGTTCCATCAATTGAAAATAACTGTAAAGATGTTGATATTATTTTAAACGATTATTTAAAACCATATATAGGAAAAGTAAAAAGTATAATTTTAGGCTGTACACATTATCCATTGATAATAAACAATATTAAAAAGATATTAAATGTAGAAATAATATCAAGTAGTAATTGTGTATCAAAAAGTGTATATGAATTTTTAAATAATAATAATTTATTTGGTACTGAATTTGGAATTGAAATATATACAACGGGCGATGAAAAATCATTTAATGAAAGAAGTATAAATATAATTAAATATAAAGCTAATAATATAGATTTAGATTATTAGTTTTTTTATTAGTATGATATAATTTATATGGTGATATTATGAGTAATATTAAAATAATGGATGAAATTTTATCTAATAAAATAGCAGCAGGAGAAGTAGTAGAAAAATGTGTTTCTGTTGTTAAAGAATTAGTAGAAAATAGTATAGATGCAGGATCAAAGAAGATTAAGATTGATCTTCTTGAGTCTGGAGTTAGAGAGATAAAAGTAGTGGATGATGGTAAGGGTATGGATTCAGAAGATGCTTCTTTAGCATTTCAAAGACATGCTACTAGTAAACTTTATAGTGAGGAAGATTTATATAGAATTAATTCTCTTGGATTTAGAGGAGAAGCTTTACCATCTATTGCTTCTGTATCTAATATTGTTATGAAGACAAGCACTGGTGATGTTGGTACAGAAATTAATATTAAGGGTGGAAAAGAAGGATATAAAAAGAGTTGTGAAGCTAGAAAAGGAACTACGATAATAGTTAGTG
This sequence comes from uncultured Muribaculaceae bacterium, assembly GCA_964424005.1. Classification (GTDB taxonomy): domain Bacteria; phylum Bacillota_I; class Bacilli_A; order RF39; family UBA660; genus JAQVSJ01. The sequence goes on along the minus strand of CAYRHA010000041.1, from coordinate 775 downwards.
ACTTGTTTTACAATACGCCTGCAAGATTAAAGCATTTATCTAGTTTATATGCTGAATTAGCAAATATAGTAGAGTACATTAATAAGATAGCGTTGTCATATTCAGATATATCATTTACACTTTCAAATGATTCCAAGATCATATTTAGTACTGATGGATCTAATAATCAATTAAAGGTAATTAATAATATATATGGAATTGATATTTCTAAGAAGATGATAAAAGTAGATGGAGAAAATGATGATTATGAGATACATGGATATATATCTTATCCTGAAGTAACAAAATCTAATAGAAATCATATGATTACTTTAGTTAATAATAGAGTCGTTAAAAATATGGAGTTAAATAGAATAATAAATGATTGTTATCATACTTATAAACCAGAAGATAGATATCCAATAGTAATATTAAATATTAATGTAGATCCATCTTTAATAGATGTGAATATACATCCAACTAAACAAGATATTAAGTTTAGTAAGATTGAAGAACTAAAGGAGTTAATAATAGATACAATTATATGTGGTCTTTCTTCTATACGTTTAATTCCAAAGATTGAATCTAAAGAGGAAGCGGTAGTATCTAACTACGAAGAGATTAGAATGGATTTTGGAAATATAGAAGAGAATATTAAAGAAGAGAAGATTCAAGATGAGAATAGATTACCTGATTTATATCCAGTAGGTGTTGTAAGAGGAACATATATTGTATGTCAAAATGATGAAGGAATGTACTTAATGGATCAACATGCTGCTAAGGAAAGAGTAAACTA
>CAYRHA010000040.1:0-3924 GCA_964424005.1 uncultured Muribaculaceae bacterium | reverse complement strand
ACAACAGAATCAGTTAACACCATTGCTGGTAATTCTCCACCAGTTAATACATAATCCCCAATACTTATTTCCATATCGCATATAGATCTTATTCTTTCATCAAAACCTTCATAATGACCACAAATAATGATTAAATGTTTTTCTTTAGATAAACTATTTGCCATCTTTTGATTTAATTTAACACCTTGAGGTGTCATTAATATTACCTTAGAATCATTACCTTGAAAATGCTTAACAGCATCAAATATAGGTTGACATTTTAACACCATACCTGCTCCACCACCATAAGGAGTATCATCAACCTTATTATGACTATCATCAGAGAATGTTCTAATGTCTGCTACATTTACTTTTAGTATTTTATTTTCAATTGCTCTTTGTATTATAGATTCATTAAGAAAACCATCAAACATATTTGGAAAAAGAGTTAATATATCAATCTTCATTTTATTAGCCCCCCAACGTTCTTAACATATATACATTTATTTTTATTATCTACATTTTCAATGTATTCTTCTACAAAAGGAATCATACTACCATCTAATAATACTATTATCTTATATTTAACATTCTCATCTATTCTCTTAATAGTATATTCTTTATCATTAAATTTAACCTTGTAATCAATATAATCTTCAATCAAGTAATCATATTTAATATTATCTTCATTAACAAATACATCAGAATTTTTTAAATGTTCAATTTCATTTATATCATTAACATCCTTTAACTTAAGCATATCGTATTGTTTATGAACTCTATGACTTTCAATTGTATATTCTTTATCTTTTATATATATATTCATAGATGGAATAAATACTAAATCTTTTCTACTGAAATTACTAATAATCCTTATTTCTCCATCTATTCCATGTGTATTAACATATTTACCAATATTAATCATAATATCACCTACTCAATTCATATAAAACAATTGATGTTGCTACTCCTACATTTATACTTTCACAATTACTATTAATTGGTATTCTTATGCTGCAATCACAGGCTTTTTCTAATTCCTTCTCAATGCCTGTTCCTTCGTTGCCCATTATTATAACATGTTTTTCAGATTTATTTATATCTTTTAACAATACATCTCCATCAGTATTTGTACTGCATATTATATATCCCTTTTTCTTCATATCATTAATAAAAGAATATAAATCCTTCTTTATTATATTAATATTAAATATCATGCCTTGAGTAGCTCTTATAACCTTTGAATTATATACATCTACAGTATTATTATCTACAACAATAGTAGAGATATTAAACGCAATTGCACTTCTAATAATAGTACCTAAATTACCAGGATCTTGTACTCCGTTTAATACAATAACATTATCACCATATTCTTCCATCACATCTTTATATCTACATATACCAATATAATCACTTACAGTATTTAATTCGGATATCTTCTTCATAATAGACTCAGTAACACTTACTGTTTCAACATCAAAAGAACTAGAAGAAGATTCAAGTTTTAATAATTTCAATAATAATTTGTTCTTATAAGCTTCTTCTACTAAATGAAATCCTTCTACGATAAAAGTAGAAGTTAAATCTCTATATTTCTTATCTCTTAATTTTACTATTTCCTTTACACTATCATTTGTTAAAGATGTTATTAACATATTACCACTCTTTCATATCCTTGTTTATCTTCTTATAATCAGGACAATATTTAAATACATAACTCCAGAAATCAGAAGAATGATTGAAACAAATATAATGACATAATTCATGAATAATAACATAATCTATATATTTAATGTCCCTCTTTATCAATTCACTATTAATAGTTATTGTCTTTTTCTTTCTATTGCATACTCCATGTCTACTATTCATCTTTCTTACTCTTAATATTGGATACGGAATATCCTCTGTAAACCTTGAATGTAAATCTTTTAATCTTTCAGAGAATACTGCTAATGCTAAAGTTTTATAATAATTATCCAACTTATTTATATCCTTAATATATAATTTATTATTATATACTTCTGGTTCCTTCTGATTGGATACCGTTATTATATCAACCTCATTACCTAAATACATAGTCTTATCAGAATTAGATATTCTATTTTCAATATGCTTAATCATACCTCTAATACTTTCAGTATTATCTTTAAGCATCTTATTAATTTCAAACTTCAATGCATATTTATTAGTATATACATATATCTTTAAGTCTTCTTTTACTCTTATATAAGTTCTTTTATTATTCTTCCTAATTATTACTACCTCATAATCCTTATAATCTATATTTAAATGCATACACTCACCAAGTAAATTATAACATACATTAAAAAAAGAAGCATTCGCTTCTTTTTATAATGTTTTACCTTTGTTTTCTTCTTCTAATAATGTTTCTGCTCTTTTTTTCCTTCCTAATAATACATTTTTATTACCAGATGGCAATACAATAGCACTAATCACTGTTGCTAAACCTACTGCACCAGCACCATAATTAATATCATCAAAACGTTCTTGTTCAGCTTCTTCAGTTGTTTTAAGTTGTCCATAAACATCTTTATAGCCTTTATCTGATCCACTATCATATACAAATCCTTCTGGTACAGATACATTTGTTCCTTCTACAGTATCAATAACAGTAGGTTCAACAACTACTGTTTCTAAATAAATTTTTGCTGTTGAATTATCATACTTAGAATTTGCACATAAAACTAAAGTTCCAGCTGCAATAATAAATGCTGCCTCAAATAAAACTATTTTCCCAACTTTACTATTTAATCTTTTTACATTTAAATTATTAATCTCTTTCATTTACATACCTCTTTCATCAACTGTGTAAACCATTATACACGTTTTATAACTGCTTGTCAAATTTATACACTAGAACAAACTCAATTGACTAGTCTCAGGCATGTCTTTTAATATACCCATAACTCTCATCTTATCAATTAATGTTTGTGATACTTTACCTCTATTTTGAAGATCTTCTATACTGAAGAATTCACCTTTTGCTCTCTCTTCTACAATCTTATGAGCAACAGTATCTCCTAAACCATCTAGTGCTATAAAAGGAGGTATTAATGATTTACCATCTTCATCAACTATAAATTTTTTTGCATCAGATTTATATAAATCTATATTTTTAAATGTTAATCCTCTTGCAGTCATCTCTAATGCACTTCTCAATATATCTAATATTGATGTCTCTTTATTAGTAGCTTCATATCCTTTATTTCTAATTTCAATTATCTTATCTTTAATACTCCTATTGCCTTTAATCATAGTATCTATATCAAAATCAGTTGCTCTTACTGTAAAGAATGCAGAATAATAGTTTATTGGTTGATAAACCTTAAAATATGCAACTCTAAGAGCCATCATTACATATGCAGTAGCATGTGCTTTTGGGAACATGTACTTTATCTTTCTACAAGCTTCAATATACCAATCTGATATATTATTATCTCTCATTATTTTATCGTATTTTAACCATCCTTCTGGATCTAAAGAAGGCTTACCTTTTCTTACAAATTCCATTATCTTAAATGCATCTATTGGTTTTAATCCTTTATATAATAAATAAACCATAATATCATCACGACAACCTATTACATCCTTAAATTCAATAATCTTATTATCTATTAAATCTTTAGCATTATTTAACCATACATCAGTACCATGAGATAATCCAGATACCTTTACTAATTCACCAAATGTTTTTGGTTTAGTTGATTTTACTAATTCCATTACAAAATTAGTACCAAACTCTGGTATGCCAAGCGTACCTATTTCACAATCTATTTGTTCTGGTGTTACTGATAATGCAGAAGTATTAATAAATAAACTTAATACCTTTGGATCATCAAATGGAATTGAATCAATATTTAATCCAGATATATCTTGTAACATTTTTAACATAGTCGGATCATCATGTCCTAGAATATCTAA
>CAYRHA010000039.1:0-4165 GCA_964424005.1 uncultured Muribaculaceae bacterium | reverse complement strand
ATCATCAGAAAGAGCATAACCCATCATAGGTCCTCCTGATATTAATTTAACATTACTGATTTTTTTATATCCATCTAATCTTTTTAATATAGATCTCATATCAGTACCAATTTTTAGTAATAGATTAATTGGAGTTCTAAACATCTCACCACTTAATGTTACTACCCTCTTACTAATAGAAGTTTTATACTTTAACGCTTTATATATTGAATATATAGTAGATACATTATTAACAACTACATTCTTCTCTGAAGGATATTTATCGTATTCTATATTTAATATATTTTTTATTAATTCTCTTTCATAACCAGATGGATAATAATCATCAACTTTAACTATTTTTATATTTCCATAAAAAAGAATATATTCATTTAGTAAATTTATTACTTCTTTATTCTTTCTCTTAACTGCAATGTAACATTCATCTATATTATTTATTAATTTAATTGCATTAATACAATCAATTATTTCCTTAGCTTTATGCATAATTAATTCATGATCACTAGTAATATATGGTTCACATTCAACTGCATTTACAATTAAAGTTCTAACTTTATTTTTATACTTTATAAACGTTGGAAAATCACTACCACCCATTCCAGTAATAGAGTACCTTCTAAGTAATTCTATAAATTGCTCCTTAGTATATTTATTTATATTTTTAATTTCAACTTTCTTTATACAAGTATTTTTAAAATCATTTCTAATCTTTAAACATTCAACCATAGTATTATTTAAATATAGTTTTTTAACAATACCAACAACAGTACCACTTACAGAGGATAAAATAGGAAAATCAATATCTTCCCTTATAGCAACAATTGAATCCTTCTTCACTTTATTTTTTGGTTTAACTAAACACTTACACTTAATATTATTATTTACTAAAGGAATATAAACAAAAGTAACCCTACTCTTATCTACTAATTCTCTTTTTAAAGATATATCTTTTTTACCATCTAAAGTGATTTTGCTATACATAAAGTCCTCCATATTATTATATATATAATAATACCAAATTTTATGATAAATAAAAAGAGAATTAAAATATTTTCTCTTTAATATTAACAAGCTTATTATCTATAACATAAATTTTTAGATTACATTTGTTACTACATCTAAATATTAACAATCCATTTATTACTAAATCTTCATTTCTATTAAGAATTATGCTTTTCTCCTTATATTTACTGTATGCATCATTAATGCTATCTATTCTTCTTCTTTCAACATCAATATTATTAGAAACCAAGAACAAGAAATCATTGATATAATCATCTAAATAGTCAATTCTACAATATTTATCTACAAAGAATGAACATTTTCCATTTGTTTGAAATATTCTTGGTTTCATTTCAACTTTTGGAATAATAATTTTCATTTCATCCTCAGATACATAATTTAATATACTATTTTCTAATATAAATCCTGGTGTATCCATTAAAGTTATATCATCATTAATTTTTATACTAATAACATCGATAGTAGTATTGGGCATATAACTAGTTACAATTTCGGATGTTTCTGAAGAATAGTCTTTTGCAAATCTATTAATAAATGTCGATTTTCCGGAATTAGAACTTCCAATTACATATACTTCTTTATTATTATAATGCTTGTTTATTAAGTTTAATATATTATCAAAATTATAATTCTTTTTGCTGCTTATAATAATAATGTCTATATAATCAGAATATATCTTTTTTAAGTTTTCAATTAGCCTTGTTTCACTCATTGTTTTAAGCATTATATCTCGCTTAGTAATTACTAATATTTTCTTATTATTAATATCCAGCTTACTAATATTATATATATCAAATATATCTACAAATTGTAATATCAAACATCCTAAATCTATTTTACTAAGCATCAAATTATAATCAAAAGAATTATTAGAAACAAATGCTTCTCCATAATTCTTTAATCTAAAACATCTCTTACAATATTTTGCAGTGTCTATTAAAGACTCATCAATATAACCTTCTTTATCTTTATCAGTGTATTGTAATGTTGATCCACAACCAGTACACTTAATCATAATATTGTCCTTTATTAAACATCTTTTTATTACTCAATTTTTTAAGTATTATCTTTTCTAAAAATCTATTAAATTTGGTAAATATAAACTCTTTCTTTTGTAATGGATCTATTAATATAGTGTATATACCTGCATTATTACCACCAAGTATATCAGCAACAAGTTGATCCCCAATTATTGCAACTTCACTCTCATTGTATTTATATTGTTTTAATATCTTTTTAAATTTCACAGTAAATGGTTTTTTGCAACTATATGCACAATCTACTTCTAGTTTATCCTTAAATGGACGCAATCTAGATTTTGGTGAATTTGAAAATATTATTACTTTAAATCCTTTTTCTTTTATTCTCTCAACCATATCTTTAATTTTTTTACTAGGAGTTTTTACATAAAAAGGAACAAGAGTATTATCTAAATCTAATAGCAAACATTTAATGCCTGTATTTTTTAACTTCTTGTAGTCAATATCAAATATACTCTTTTTATACATATCTGGCTTATATTTTTCAATCATGTTACCACTCCTTACTTATATATTATACTATTTAATAACTTGTTTGAAAACTAAATTAAATCAATTGTATTAATATTGTATTTAATCTATACTTCCACTCATCACTAACATATATGTTTGTTAGAGATTTAATTAACTTCTTTTCTAATAATAATCTCTTTATATTTTCAATATTCTCTATTCTTATTCTATATTTATTGAAAAAATCCTCCATATTTATTCCAAGTTCTTTTCTAAAACCTAGAATCATTTCATATTCCATTTTTTCTTTATCAGATATTAAATATTTATTCAATAAATATTTACCACAAACATAATCATTAATATTTTTAGTGTTATCATATCTATATTCATTTATATAACCACTTGCGCCGAGACCGAAACCATAATAATAATCATTATTCCAATATGTAAGATTGTGAATAGATTCATAACCTTCTTTTGAATAATTACTTATTTCATAATGAGTATAACCATTATTCTTTAATGTGCTTTCAATTAATAAATACATATCGCAATCAATATCTTGATCTATTTCTTTGTTACCATCAATATACATCTTAGTATTTGGCATTATTGATAATGAATAACAAGATATATGCTCCGGATTCAATTCCAATATACAATTGAGATCGTCTTTTAAATCATTTATATTTTGATTGTTGATACCATATATTAAATCTAAATTAATATTATTGAATCCAACTTCTCTTGTCATATTATATATATTGTATATATCTTCTTTAGTGTGATTTCTATTAATTTGTTTTAATATATCATTATTAAAAGACTGAACACCAATGCTTAGTCTATTAACTTTATTATTAAATAAGTACATAAGTTTTTCTTTGTTTAAAGATTCTACATTGCATTCAAAAGTGAATTCTTTTAGAGAGCTTAAATCAATCATATTAATTATCGAAAATAATTTAATCAATTGTTCCATATTTAAAATGGATGGTGTACCACCACCAATATATAGAGTTTCAATCTTTTCGTTTTTATAATTATTCTTAACTTCTCTACTCAATGCATCTAAATATTTATTTACTAACTTCTCATTGTAGTACATTTTACAAAAATCACAATAAGAACAAATGCTCTTACAAAAAGGAATATGAATATAAATTGATTTCATATAATCACCAAAAAAATTGTACCATAAAAAAAGAAAATATTGCTATTTTCTTTCATCCATACTGAGTACTGTTAAAAAGGCTTCTTGTGGTATTTCTACATTACCAACCATTTTCATTCTCTTTTTGCCCTCTTTTTGCTTATCTAATAGTTTTCTCTTTCTAGTAATATCTCCACCATAACATTTTGCAAGTACATCTTTTCTCATTGCCTTTATATCCGCTCTTGCAATTACTTTATTACCAATACACGCTTGTACTGGTACTTCAAATAATTGTCTTGGAATAATTTCTTTTAAATTATCAACAATCACTTTACCACGTTTATATGCAAAATCATTGTGAACAATTATACTTAATGCATCTACTATTTCACCATTAATTAATATATCAAGTTTAACTAGATTATTTGGTTTACAACCAATAAAATCATAATCAAGCGATGCATATCCCTTTGTGTATGATTTTAACTTA
>CAYRHA010000038.1:0-4335 GCA_964424005.1 uncultured Muribaculaceae bacterium | reverse complement strand
CCTAGTCTTTCTGTTAATAGTTTAAAACCATCAAAGTCTTCTTCTTGAAGTCCATCTTCAATTGATATTATTGGATATTGATTTATTAGTTGATTATAAAATTCTATCATTTGATCTGTATTTAACAATCTGTTTTCACTTTTTAAATTATATAGTTTAGATTCTTTGTCATAGAATTCTGAAGCAGCTACATCTAATGCAATTGAAACGTCTTTTCCTGGAATATAGTTTGCTTTTGTAATTGCTTCTACAATTAAATCTAATCCTTCTTTATTAGATGAAAGATTTGGAGCAAAACCACCTTCATCACCTACACTAGTATTATAACCTTTTGTTTTTAATATTTTCCTTAATGTATGAAATACTTCTGCACCAATTCTTAATTTCTCTCTAAAAGAAATTGCATTAGGTACAATCATATATTCTTGAAAATCAAGATTATTATCAGCATGAGAACCACCATTTATTATGTTCATCATAGGTGTAGGTAAATCTAATCCATTACCTATATACTTATACAAAGGTATATGTCTTGAATCTGCCGCTGCTTTTAAACATGCTAAAGATACACCTAGTATTGCATTTGCACCAAGATTACTCTTATTCTTTGTTCCATCTAATTGAATCATAATATTATCTATTTGTTCTTGATTAAGTACATCTAATCCAATTAATTTTTGTTTTATTATATTGTTTACGTTAGATACAGCTTTTAGTACACCTTTACCCATATATCTATTATCATTGTCTCTTAGTTCATGTGCTTCGTTTATGCCTGTAGACGCACCACTTGGAACACTTGCTCTTCCAAAACTATTGTCATCACAATGAACATCAACTTCAACTGTTGGATTTCCTCTTGAATCAAGTATTTCTCTTGCAACAATATTAACTATCTTTGACATATTTCCTCCTATAAATTATTAATATATTCTGTATACATTGTACCTCTTTGTTCAAAATCTTTAAATTGATCCCAAGATGCACAAGCAGGGCTCAACAAAATTATATCATTTGCATTTGATTTAACATACGCTTCTTTTGTTGCTTGCTCTAGATTGTCTACAACTATACATTCTTTATTTATTCGTTTGCAGAATTCATTAATTCTTTCCTTTGTTTCACCATAAGTAATAACTAGTCTCACATTGCTCATATACCCTTTTAAATCATCAAATGAATGTTTCCTATCTAAACCACCAAGCAATAGTATTGTTGGTGTATTAAACGATTTTAATGCTGTTATTGTTGCTACAACATTTGTTGATTTAGAATCATTGTAGAATTTTCTAGTATTAACTTCTTTTACAAATTCTATTCTATGTTCTACACCTTTAAAATTCGTTAATACTTTTTTAATTACTTCATTACTAATATTTAGTATTTTCGCAACAATTATAGCAGCCATTATATTCTCATGATTATGTGTTCCCATTACTTTTAATTCACTTATATCCACTATTTTTTCATCTTTGTAAAATATACTATTTTCTTTAATATGACATTGTGTCATGTTTTCTTTTGTACTCGAAAAATATTGTTTTTGTGATTGAATATCACTTGTCATATTAATTACATGTTCATTGTCATAATTTAATACTGCATAATCTTTATTTGTGTGATTATTAAATATTCTTTTTTTAATATTTACATAATTTTCAAAACCATCTACAAAATCAAGATGAGCATCATAAATATTTGTAAGAACTGATATATTAGTCTTAAACTTGTTAAGATTACATAATTGTTGTATTGATACTTCAGTTACTATAATATCATTAGATTTAACATCTTTTACAAACGCTGAAAGAGGAAATCCAATATTTCCTGTCAAATGAACTCTTTTACCTGATTCTTTTATAATTTCATATACTATTGTTGTTGTTGTTGTCTTACCATTAGTCCCTGTAATTCCAATTATTGTAATATCTTTTGGCATAAGTAAATATGCAACCTCAACTTCATTTATTACTGGTATATTGTATTCTAGTGCCTTTATTACGTATTTGTGATCGCTCTTAATACCAGGATTTTTAATTAGATAATCATAATCACTAGTCAATAAATCATCCGGATGACTTCCTAATACTATTTCTACACCAAGATTCTTTAATTCATCAACTTGTGCTGCCTCTTGATCTTCCTTTATGTCATTAATTATTATTTTATTGTTCTTGCTAGATAATAGTTTGGCTACTTCGTAGCCACTTTTTGCCATTCCTAATATAAATATTTTTTTATTTTCAAACATATGTTACCTCCTATTTTATTATACTATTATTTTACATAAATGTTAACAAAACCTTGATTTGTTTTGTTATTAATAATATTATTATTATGAGGTAGTGTATAAAAATATGAAAAGAAAGTTTAGTTTATTTGATTTAATTATATCTATTGCCTTTTGCATATGCATAAGTTTTTTTATTCTACCTGCTGGTGTTGAATTCTTTTTAAATAACGACAAAGAAGTTCCTTATGATATAAAAGAGGATATATTACATGCTGGTAAAAGTTATTTGGACAACAACAATTTAGATATAGTATCATTAAACGAACTCTATGAATCAGGATATTTAATTAAAGACCATACAATAGATGATTTAAATTGTTTTAACAACTTAACAACTGTAAGAAAAGAAGAAAATAAGTATTATTTGAATCTAGAATGTTCTATCGAGAGTTCAACATTGTCATTATTAGAGAAAAAATGATATAATACTGTACTCGAGGGAGTGTTTCTATGAAGATAGTTGAAATCTCTAAATTAATTTTTGATAAATATGCTTATAATCATAGCAATAAAAGCTTTTATCAAACATCACAATATGGAACATTAATGTCTAAACATGGATTTAATGACTACTATATTGCACTTATAGATGAAAACGAAGACATAAAAGCAGCATCTTTAATACTAATTCAAAGAATATTTGGATCTTTTAAATTTGCATACTCACCTAGAGGATTTTTAATTGATTTTAATGATTGTGAATTATTGAATACTTATATACGCTTGTTAAAAGAATATCTAAATAGAAAAGGTGTACTATATTTAAAGGTTGATCCAAACATTGTACATATTAATAGAGATAAAAAAGGAAATCCAGTTGATGATGATTTGAATGGTAAAAACATTATTAATAATCTAAAAGAAGTTGGTTTTGAACATAATGGTTTTAATTTGTATTTTGAAACTTTAAAACCGAGATGGAATGCAATAATAAGTGATACCGATGATTTGTTTAATAAGATTGAAAAGACAACAAGAAATAGAATCAGAACAGCGCAAAGAAAAGGAATAGTGATAAGTAAGGGAGCAAAGAATGATGCTAAGTCATTCTATAGTTTGATTGATAAAAAGCATACAAGAAAGCTTAATTATTACTTGGATTACTATGAAATATTTGGAAAGTTTGATATGTTTGACATTTATTTCGCTAAAATTGATGTTAATAGATTTTTGCAAAAGAGTAAAATATTATATGAGGAAGAGCTTAAAAATAATAATGAAATTGTAGAAAAACTTCAAAAAAAACCTGGTAATACTTCTCTATTGAATATTAAGATGGCATCTGATAAGGTTGCTAATATTTATAAAAATGAAGTTATGCTTGCTACAAAATTATGTGATGGCAAAGATAAGGATTTAATCGCTGCTACAACAGCAGTAATTAAATATGGAGATGAAGTATTCTTTTTAATAGATGGAATCAATAGCAAATATAAAGATTTTAATGCTAATTATTTGTTAAAATATGAAATAATTGAAAATTATATAAAAAAAGGATATAAAGTGTTCAATTTAAATGGTATCTGTGGTGATTTCAATAGAAATAATAAGTACTATGGTTTATTTGATTTCAAGTCTGGGTTTAATTCCAATGTATCGGAATATATTGGTGAATTTGATATTATTATCAATAAAGTTAATTATACAGCATATAAAAATATTAAAAGATTTGAAAACATATTAAGTTATAAAAATAAAAAGAACTGATTTAATCAATCAGCTCTTTTTTTGTTTAATTATTACTTAATAATCTTAGTTACTACACCAGCACCTATAGTATGTCCACCCTCACGGATAGAGAACTTAGTACCGTTTTCAACGGCAATTGGGTGTATTAAATTTACTATTAAATTTACTTTGTCTCCTGGCATAACCATTTCTACACCAGCAGGAAGTTCAATTTCTCCTGTTACATCTGTTGTTCTGAAATAGAATTGTGGTCTGTAATTTCCGAAGAATGGAGTATGACGTCCACCTTCTTCTTTACTTAATACAAATACTTCAGATTCAAATCTTGTATGAGGTGTTACTGAACCTGGTTT
>CAYRHA010000037.1:0-4489 GCA_964424005.1 uncultured Muribaculaceae bacterium | reverse complement strand
TAAGGGTTTAAAGATTACTTCTAAATTCTTTTAATGATTTTAAGAACGTATCACTTTCATTAACTTGATTATTCTTAATTGGTTCTTCAATCTTAACTTCTTCTTTATATACCGGAATTTCTTCAGGTGCAAACACTGAAGAAAATACTTCTTGTTTTCTTGGTTCTATTTTAGATATAATCGGCTTAATTGTCTCTTCTCCTCTTGCTGCTTTTAATAACTCTTGATAACTAATTATTGCAGTTCTTTCTTGTTCATCTTCATATTTATCAGTTGGATCTACACCAGAAACTTTACTCAATTCATCAACAATACTCTTAAGATTTCTAGTCTTTTCATTATTTTCATCTATTTCAACATTACTAACATCTTTATTAGCAAGTTTATTGTCATCATAACATACCAATTTTATATGTCTATTTGATATTGTCTTTTGAAACATCATAATAACAATCAAAATAACTAATATAAAAAACAATAAAAGTACAATTACAAATACCAACCTTCCTACATCATTCAATTGCATATAAAAACTAGAAAAGTTCATTAATATCAATCCTAAATTACTCATATACTCACCTCAAATAATCATAGTCAACAATACTCATTACATATAAAGCTGCAGTTTCACTTCTCAATACATTATCTCCTAAAGATGCAGAGATAAACCCATTATCTATAAGTTTTTGCTCTTCTCTTTTAGAAAAGCCACCTTCTGGACCAATTACTAGTAATAGTGTACCACATTTTTTATTTTTATTAAATATATCTTTTACATTAATTGATGATTCATTTACAGTAAATAATATATTTAAATCACATTTGTTTTCTATTAAATAATCTATGTCTCTTAAATCATCCATAACTGGAATATTAATTCTATGTGATTGCTCACTTGCTTCTTTTATTATTCTGTTATATCTTATCTTTTTTTTATCAAAATCTTTGCTATTTATCTTAATAATACTTCTATCACTTGTAATAGGTATGATTTCATCTACACCTATTTCAGTTATCTTTTGTATTAAATAATCAAACTTTTGTTCTTTAATCAAAGAGACAGCCATCTTAACTACAATGTTTTTAATTCTATTCTTTTCAATTTTCCTAATTACATTATACTTAACATCTTTTTTATCAATATAATTAATTTCACATTCATACATGATTTCACCATAAACAATAATAAATTTATCATATTTATTCATTCTCATAACATTTATAATATGATGTTTATCGCTATCTAATATTTCTAAGTCCTTATTAATTGCAAAATAATGTTGCATAATTTTTCACCTACATTTATTATATATAATATGTATAATAAATTCAATTAAAATTGATAACAGTACAATATTTTGTTATAATTATAATGTTAGGAGAATAAATATGAGTATTAAAAAAGAAGTTGAATTGAAAAATGATTTCAGTATTGTTGAGCGTTATGGTGAAGACTTAACTGCAAAAACATATATAACAAACCCAGCAATATCAAGAGAAAATGAATTAGAAAAAGTAATGCTAACACTATTTACACCAGAAAAATCTCCAATATTAGTTGGAAAACCTGGTGTTGGTAAAACTGCAATAGTTGAAGGTTTAGCGTATAGAATAATAAATAATGATGTTCCTGATGCACTTAAAGATTTTAAAATAATTAAAATTAATACAGTGGCCATGGTCGGAAGCATTGTTAAAGAAGGAAATACTGACAATAAACTACAACTATTAGTAGATGAATTATCTAAAATGGAAAAAGTAATATTATTTATAGATGAAACTCATACATTAATTGGTAACAAAGAAAACGGTGGATTGGATTTTGCAAACATCCTAAAACCAGCATTATCAAGAGGTAATATTAAAATGATCGGTGCAACGACAATTAATGAATATGATTTTTATATAGTAAAAGATAAAGCATTCTTAAGAAGATTAGAGAGAATAGATATAGAAGAACCAAATGCAGAAATGACAGTTAATATATTAATAGGAAGTATACCAAAATTGGAAACTCAAACAGGAGTAAAATTAAATTATACTGATTTTACAAAAAAAGAAATAATGAAGTTTATAGTAGATATGACCAGCGAATATAATAGAGTCTTCGAATCAGCTTCGCGTTATCCTGACGTATGTTTCGGATTATTAACTAAAATATTCTCATATGCAATATTAGATAATCAAAAAGAAATAAAATTTAAACATATTTGGGAGGGCATTAAGAATACCGAGCTTGTATTCCCGGATGTACTTAAAAAATATAAAGAAAAATTTAAGATACAATTTGAAAAATACTTAACAGAAGAAAATGTATATCTGGATCCATATAGTAATATGTAATAAAAATTATAAAAAAGACTTAATAATTATTAAGTCTTTTATTTTGATTTGATTTTTACCTTTGCTTTATTAATTTTATTTATAAATGCTTCTCTTTGCTTATCACAATATTCTCCCCATTTTGGATATGATGGTCCATAGTTTTCATTGTATATTGGTGCACCTTCTATTACAACATCTTCATCGATAAATGGTATAGGTTCATCTTTTTCAAAATTTTCTTTAACCTCTTCTTTAGAAAAAACGTTGCTATTTAGCATCATTAATGTTCTAGAGAATGTTGAATTATCTCTACCACAGCAGCAATTATACAAAGTACATATTTGTGAGCCACTTATTTCTAAATAGTCTAACAAATATATATTTATTATAAATCTTGAGTTATCAATCATCTTTGTTAAAATACTAACGGTTTCCAAATTATTTTCAGACATTGCAAGTATCATCTCACGTGTACTCATATTTGGATTAAGTTTTTTAGTAATCATAAATACCTCTTTCAAGCGAATGCTTTTTATTCTAACATTACAAATATCAGTTGTCAAATTAAAACAAAAGAAAGAATTATCTTTCTTTATTTTAAATAGCTTCTATATTTTTTAAACACATTATTTTCAAGATTAGTTTCAGATAATTCTTCAAATAATTGTTTTTGTCTTCTATCTATTTTATCAGGAATAACTACATTTATTACAACAAACATATCTCCTTTTCTTCCAGACTGAACATTCTCTATTCCTTTTCCTTTAATTCTATGTTTACTGCCACTTTGAGTACCACTAGGTATAGATAATATTACATTACCATATAATGTTGGTATTTCAATTTTACATCCTAAAGTAGCATCTGCAATAGTAATTGGAAGATCAATATATATATCATCTTCTTTTCTTTCGAACAATGAATGTTTCTCTACAACAAACTCAACATATAAATCTCCATTAGGCCCACCATTTAATCCGGCTTCACCTTTACTGGATACTCTTAATTGATTACCAGTATCTATACCAGCAGGAATATTAATTTTAATCTTCTTCTTAGATTTAACGATACCTTTACCATTACAATTATTACATACCTTTGAATACGCTATACCTTTGCCATTACAATAAGGACAAGTAGTTCTAGTCATATATGATCCGAGAATAGTTCTTTGCTCAGTAGTAACAGTACCACTACCATGACAATGAGAACATGTAGTTGGATTAAATCCACCCTCTCCATCACATTCTTCACACTTATCATAAACATCTAAACTTATACTCTTTTCACAACCAAATACAGATTCTTCAAAAGTAAGATTCATTGTAACAGACATGTCTCTTCCTTTTTGTCTTCTATTACTGCTTTTTCTTCCTCCAAAATCAAATCCAAATGAAGAACCAAATAAGTCAGAAAATATATCACCAAAATCAAAATTAGAGAAATCATATCCTCCACCTGGTCCACCTGCATTAGCATTACTAAATGCTTGATGTCCCATTTGATCATATTGTGATCTTTTACTAGAATCTGATAATACTGCATATGCTTCTTGTATTTCTTTAAATTTTGATTCTGCATCTGGTGATTTATTTACATCTGGATGATATTGCTTTGCTAACTTCCTAAATGCAGACTTTATATCAGCTTCATTGGCACCTTTACTTAAGCCTAATACTTCATAATAATCTCTTTTTCCCATATATTCCTCCGTTGTAATTAACTAGAACAAAAGAGTATTAAATACTCTTTTATTCATTTTTTTCGACAAATTCTGCATCTACCGTTTCTTCTTTATCATTAGAAGTAGTCTTTTCTTCTTTAGATTCTTCTTCTTTCTTCTTAGAAGCTTCTTCATATACCTTCGTTGCTAAAGCCATTGCTTTTTCTTGTAATTTATCTTTTTTATCTTTTATCTTATCATTATCATTTGAATCAATAGCTTCTTTTAATTCTTTAATTAAATTTTCTGCCTCTTCTTTGTCTTTTGAATCTACTTTATCTCCTAAATCTTTAATAGCTTTTTCAGTACTAAATATTAATTGATCAGATTCATTTCTTAATTCTGCTTCTTCTTTTCTCTTTAAATCAGCTTCCTTATTTGCCTCAGCTTCTTTTACCATCTTGTCAATCTCTTCATCAGTTAAATTAGTAGAAGCTGTAA
>CAYRHA010000036.1:0-4665 GCA_964424005.1 uncultured Muribaculaceae bacterium | reverse complement strand
CTTTGCAAGGTGAAGCTGCTGGAGCTCAAGCTGTATCAAGTTTTGATACTTATTTGGCACCTTTTATTGCATATGATAAGCTTGATTATAAAGAAGTAAAGCAAGCTATGCAAGAATTTATATTTAATGTAAATGTACCAACTAGAGTTGGATTTCAATGTCCGTTCTTTAATATTACTCTTGATTTAAAAGCGCCATCAACTTTAAGAGATAAACCAGTTATTATTGGTGGTGAATATAAAGAAAGAAAATATGGGGAATTCCAAAATGAAATGGATATGATTAATAAAGCTTTCTGTGAAGTAATGATGAATGGTGATTCAAGTGGAAGAATATTTTCATTTCCAATTCCAACTTATAATATAACTAAAGATTTTGATTGGAATAGTGATGTAGTTAATGACATTATGAAGATGACTAGTAAATATGGTATTCCATATTTTGCTAACTTTATAAATAGTGATATGAAACCAGAAGATACAAGAAGTATGTGTTGTAGATTGAGAATTGATTTAAGAGATTTACATAGACGTGGTGGTGGTTTATTTGGAGCAAATCCATTAACTGGTAGTATTGGGGTAGTAACAATTAATTTACCTAGATTAGGATATTTATATAAAGATATGGATACATTAACATCAGAACTTGAGAAACTAATGAATATTTGTAAACATATTCTTGAAACAAAGAGAAAATTTATTGAAAAGAATACTGAAGATGGATTATATCCATATAGTAAAGTTTATCTAGAAGATACTTATACTAAGTTTGGTGAATACTGGAAGAATCATTTTAATACAATTGGTATAAATGGTATGAATGAATGCATTAGGAATTTCTTCGGTGATTGTGAAGATATAACTACTAAGAAAGGCCAAAAATTTGCTAAAGATATTCTAGATTTTATGAGAAAAGAAATGCTTGAATATCAAAAAGAAGGAAGTTTATATAATCTAGAAGCAACTCCTGCTGAAGGAACTGCATATCGTTTAGCTAAATGCGATAAGAAATTATACCCAGATATTTTAACTGCTGGTAAAGATGAAGTATATTATACAAATAGTACACAATTACCTGTAGGATATACTACTGATCTATTTGACGCATTAAATTTGCAAGATGAATTGCAAACTAAATATACTGGTGGAACAGTATTTCATGCATTCTTAGGTGAAAAGATTGATGATTATGAAGTAACTAAGAAGTTAATTAAGAATACATTTGAAACTTATAGTTTACCATATTTCTCAATTACACCTACATTCTCAGTATGTGATGAACATGGATACTTAACTGGTGAAGTATTGAAATGTCCAAAATGTGGTGCTGATACTGAAGTATGGACTAGAGTTGTTGGATTTTATAGACCAGTTAAGAGTTTTAATCCAGGCAAAAAAGAAGAATACAAAGAAAGAACTGAATTTGTATTGAAATAGAGGATATATGATATATGGATTGCAGAAATTATCTTTAATAGATTACCCAAATGAAATGTCTTTTGTAATATTTTTAGGAGGTTGCAATTTTAAATGCCCTTATTGTCATAATAAGAGCATTGTATTTAAAACTACAAAAATAGAGTCTGAAGAAAATGTTTTAAGTATGTTAAAAGAAAGAGTTAATTTTATTAAACATGTTGTTATTACTGGTGGAGAGCCAACAATATATGGACAACGATTAATAGATTTAATTAAAAAAATTAAGTCAATTGGATATAAGATCAAATTAGATACTAATGGTACTAATCCAGATCTTCTAAGAGAAATAATAAAGCTTAATCTTATTGATTATTTTGCAATGGATATTAAGAATTCCTTCGGAAAATATAACGAAACATGCGGAGTAGAAGTAGATACAAATAAGATAATGGATAGTATCAGAATAATTGAATCTTCAAATATACCTTATGTTTTTAGAATTACTTTAAATAAAACTATGCATACTGAAGAAGATATTAATAAAGTAAAATCTTATATCAAAGATAAAGATAATTTAAAACTACAAGAATATAAGTATTCTAAAGAACAAATAATAGATAAAGATTTTGGTACATATAATTAACTATAGAAATATAGTTTTTTATTGTATAATTAGATGGGTGATAAAAATGAAGAATAAAATAATTACATATGATCAAGATTCAACTGGCAGAGGAGTAGGGAAGTTAAATGATAAAGTTGTATTCGTAAATGGCGGATTAAAAGATGAAGAATATACAATTGATGTAGTATTTGATAAAAACAACTATTCTGAAGCTAATATTGTTAGTATTGAAAAACAAAGTGATGAAAGAAGAAAATATGATTGTCCATATACAGACTGTGGAGGTTGTGATATAGGGCATCAAGAATATGATTGTCAACTTCTTTTCAAATACAATAAAGTTAAGAAAGCAATTGAAAGAATCGGTGGATTAGATAATATTAAAATACTAGATGTAATTCCATCAAAAGAAACAGAATATAGAAACAAAGTCGTATTAAATGTAAACAATGATGCCATTGGTTTTTATAAAAATAATACACATGAAGTAATAGACATAGACAATTGTATTATTTGTAATAAGAAGATTAATGAATTAATTGTTATATTGAAAAAATTTATTGCTAAATATAAAGAACATAATATTAATAATGTATTTATAAGATCAGAAAATGAAACAATGATTAATATTATTGCTTATAATTTTAAATTAAAGAATGAATTAATTGAACATATACTTAAAAATACTGAGGTTAATTCTATATTAGTAAATGGTAAAGTTATATATGGCGAAAGATATATAACAATTGAATTATTAGGAAACAAATTTAAGGCATCATCTGAATCATTCTTCCAAATTAATAAAGAACAAACTGAAAAGTTATATAATAAAGTAATAGAATATTCTAATACAGGTAAGAATATTGCATTAGATTTATATTGTGGAGTAGGTACTATAACTGCATTATTAAGTAAAAATTTTAATAAAGTAATAGGAATTGAAGAAGTAAAAAGTGCTGTGTTTGATGCAAAAGATAATATGGAATTAAATAATATTAACAATGTTGAATTTCTATGTGGTAAAGTTGAATTCCTATTAGATAAAATAAAGGATAAAGTTGATTTAGTTGTTGTAGATCCTCCTAGAAATGGATTACATAATAATACTGTTAAAAGTATATTAGATATAAAACCAGAATCATTAATATATGTATCATGTAATCCAGAAACATTAGCAAGAGATTTAAAGCTATTTAATAATGATTATACTATAGAAGAAGTATCACTATTTGATATGTTTCCTAATACTCATCATATTGAGTCTATAGCTAAGTTAGTAAGAAGATAAAACAAGGAGTGATATAATGAAAGTACCTTTGAGATTTCAAATTACTGAATATGATTGTGGTGCAGTATCTTTATTAAATGCTATAAGTTATTTATTTGATAGAGAGAAAATACCAGCAGAATTAGTAAGAGCAATATCAATATATTCTTTAGATTGCTATGATGATAAAGGTAATTTAGGAAGCAATGGAACAAGTAGAGAGGCAATAGAAAATTTATCTAAATGGATGCTTGATTATTCTGATAGAAAAGCACTAGGAATATCATGTAAACATTTATTAAAGGATTCTGTAAGCATTGAAGAAATTTATCATAATATGAATAGTAACAGTGTTATTTTATTAAGAACATATTTAGTTGATGAACATTACGTATTAATAACAAAAATAGATAATGATTTTATTTATATGTTTGATCCATATTATGTAGATATTAATTACTTTGAAAACGATAAAGATATTGAAATAATATTGGATAAACCTTTCTCTTATAACAGAAGGATTACGATTAAAAGATTTAATGAAAAATTACCATTAAATTTCTCACTTGGACCAATTGATAAAAGAGAGTGTTTAATTATTTCTGTAACCAAATAAATTGTTTATAAGACTAAAATTTTAAGAATATTAGGAGGAATATGAAAGAAGATTTAATTGCTCCATGTGGCATGAATTGTAGATTATGTATTGCATATCAATTTATGCAAAAAGATTTAAATAAGAAAGGTCTTAATAGAAAGTATTGTCCAGGATGTATACCAAGAGGAAAACATTGTACATTCATGAGTAATAAATGCGATTTGCTTGGAAAAGGTAAAGTAAGATTCTGTTATGAATGTAATGCTTTTCCATGTAAAAGATTAAAAGCATTAGATAAAAGATATAGCACTAAGTACAATATGAGTATGATTGATAATTTATTGTATATAAAAGAAAAAGGTATGGATATGTTTTTAAAAGATCAAGAAGAAAAATGGAAATGCAATAATTGTAATGAAATAATGACTTGTCATGGTACATTTTGTTTAAACTGTAATTTTGATAAATACTATAAAAATAAGTAGGTGATTATGAATACTATTAAAGAAATATTATCATCGTTATCTAAACTAAATAAGAGTGTTAATGAACAAGAAAGTGATATAAATAATATGGGTTTAAATGATGAAGAAAAAAAGGAAGTTAAATCTGGTGATTATGATCCTTTTAATTTTGAAGAAGATGATACAAAGGACGATGATTATTATCATGAGGATGTTGAATAAAAAAGAACAATATTTATGAAGTGAACCCCATTTTGGTCACTTAAATAAAAAAGAACTATGATAAAATAACA
>CAYRHA010000035.1:0-4716 GCA_964424005.1 uncultured Muribaculaceae bacterium | reverse complement strand
TAAGGAGGTAAAATATGAGTCGTATTGGAAGTAGAATATTAACTATTCCAGAAAAAGTTAATGTTATAGTAGAAAATAGTATTGTTAAAGTAACTGGGCCAAAAGGTGAATTATCATTACCTTTAACTAATGATGTAGTTGTAAAGGTTGAAGATAAGAACATAATGGTTGAAAAGAAAAATGATTCAGATAAGTCTAATGCAATGCAAGGAACTATTAATTCCCTAATATTAAATATGATTGAAGGAGTAGTTAATGGTTATAGTAAAACATTAGAAATGTTTGGAGTTGGATATCGTTTTCAAGTGCAAGGGAACACTCTAGTAATAAGTATTGGTTTCTCTCACTTAGTTAAAATGCCAATTCCCAAAGGATTACAAGTTGAAGCATTAAGTAATACCGAAATAGTTATTAAAGGAATTAGTAAAGAAATGGTTGGAGAATTTGCGGCTGTTGTTCGTAAAGTAAGAAAACCAGAACCATATAAAGGTAAAGGAATTCGTTATAAAGATGAACATGTACGTCGTAAAGAAGGAAAGAAAGCTGCTAAATAATTTAAAAAAGGAGAAATATTATGATTAAAAAAATTACTCGTAATGAAGCTCGTATAGCTAGACATAAACGTAGTAGAGACAAAATTTCAGGAACTGCAAATGTACCTAGATTGTGTGTTTTTAAGTCTAATAAAAATATTAGTGTACAAGTAATTGATGATGAAAGTATGAATACTTTAGTAAGTGCATCTTCTATCGATAAAGATTTAAATATAAAAGGTGGCAATAGTGTTGAAGTTGCTAAGTTAGTAGGAGAATCTATTGCTAAGAAAGCATTAAAATTAAAGATTAAGAAGGTAGTATTTGATAGAGGTGGATACTTATATCATGGACGTATTAAGGCATTAGCAGAAGCTGCACGTGCAAACGGATTAGAATTTTAAGGAGGGTATTATGGAAAATAAAAGATTTAGAGACCCACAAAAGTCAGAATTAGAAGAATTAGTAATATCAGTTAATCGTGTTACTAAGGTTACTAAGGGTGGACGTCATTTTAGATTTGCAGCAGTCGTTGTAGTTGGAAACAGAAAAGGTAAAGTAGGTCTTGGTACTGGTAAAGCTAATGAAGTACAAGACGCTGTTAAAAAAGCAATACAATCTGCAAATAAAAATGTAGTTACTATACCATTAATTGAAGAGAGAACAATTCCTTATGAAGCAATTGGCGTAAGCGGAGCTTCAAAGGTAATGATTAAACCAGCCAAAGAAGGTACTGGAATAATCGCTGGAGGACCTGTTAGAGCTGTTTTAGAGCTTGCAGGTATTAAAGATGTTGTATCTAAATCACTTGGTTCAAGCACTAAGATTAATATGGCTAGAGCTACTATGTTTGCATTAAAAGTTCAAAAATCAGTTCAAGATGTAGCAAACTTAAGAGGCAAAACTGTAGAGGAGTTGTATAAATAATGGAATTAAATACATTAAAAATTACAAGAGGATCAAGAAAAAGTGCTGACAGAGTAGGTAGAGGAACAGGTAGTGGTAGTGGTAAGACAAGTGGTAAAGGAAGTAAAGGACAAAAAGCAAGATCTGGATATAGTAGAAAAGCAGGTTTTGAAGGTGGACAATTACCTTTATACAGAAGATTACCTAAAAGAGGATTTAGTAACTATGAATTTAAAAACAAATTTGCAATTATCAATTTAGATGATTTAAACAAATTTGAAGAAGAAGCAGTAATAACTCCAGAATTATTAAAAGAATGTGGTTTTGTTAAAAAACAATATTCTGGAATTAAGATATTAGGAAGAGGAACTCTAGAAAAGAAGTTGACTGTTAGAGCACATAAGTTCTCTGAAACAGCAAAATCTAAAATAGAGTCAGTAGGTGGAAAAGTAGAGGTGATCTAATAGTGAAAAACACAATTAGACAATTATTTGAACCTAAAAATAAAGATATTAGGAAAAAGATTTTTTTTACTTTAGCAGTATTGTTTATATTTAAGTTAGGAACAACAATTACTGTACCTGGAACTCAAGCAATAACACAAGATCTAGGATTCCTAGAACTTATGAATGCTATGAGTGGTGGAGCATTACAACAATTTTCGATCTTTGCATTAGGTGTAACGCCATATATTAATGCATCAATCATAATGCAATTATTGCAAATGGATATTATTCCATATTTCTCTGATTTAAAAAATCAAGGACCTACAGGTAGAAGAAAATTAAATCAAATATCTAGATATTTAGGTATAGGTCTTGCATTTATTCAAGGTTATATATTCTCTTTTGCTTTTTACGGAGCAAATGCAGGTGTTCTTGAATATTTGAGAATAGCTATAATACTTACCGCTGGAACAGCATTAGTGTTATGGTTAGGAGACCAAATAACACAAAAGGGTATTGGTAATGGAGTATCTTTAATAATCATGGCAGGTATAATAGCAAGTTTACCAAATATGTTTATTACAGCATTTAGTGAATTTGTAAGTTTTACTACAACACAAGCAACTATTATAGGATTAGTGATGTATTTATTATTTATACTAGTTTACTTATTGATTGTAGTAGGAATAATATTTGTTCAGGAAGCAGAAAGAAGAATTCCTATTCAATATGCAAATAGAACTACTAGTGCATATGGCGGACAACAAACATATATGCCAATAAAAATTAATTCAGCAGGAGTTATACCAGTAATATTTGCATCTGTATTAATATCTATTCCAGTAACAATTGCAAATTTCATAGACAAAGCAAACTTCACTGAATTTGTTAATAAGTATATCAACTATGACACTGTTACAGGATTTGCATTATATATGATATTAATATTTGTGTTTGCATACTTTTATACATTTATGCAATTTAACCCAGAAGAATTATCTTCCAATTTAAATAAAAATGGAGGATATATTCCAGGAGTTAAACCAGGAAAAGATACATCGTTGTATATAAAGCATGTAATATCAAGAATAACTATTGTTGGCTCACTATTCTTAATGGTTCTTGCAGCAATGCCAATACTATTCAGTAAACTTTCAGGATTATCATCTTCAATAACAATAGGTGGTACTGGATTGTTAATCGTAGTAGGTGTTGCACTTGAAACATTTAATCAAGTTGAAAGTCAATTAATAGGCAGAAGCCATAAAAGGAGTTATTAATGAATATAATATTTATATCTCCTCCAGGAGCTGGAAAAGGAACACAATCTGAACTATTGAAAGAAAAATATAATTTAAATCACATATCTACAGGAGAATTACTCAGAGAAGTTGCAAGCAATGGTACCGATTTTGGAAACAAAATTGCTGAAATCATTAATTCAGGTAATCTAATAGATGATGACTTAATGATGCAATTACTTGGCAATAAGATTGATTCAATTGATAAAAAGAATGGAATTATATTTGATGGTTCTCCAAGAACTGAAAAACAAGCAGTATTATTAGATGAGATACTAGAAAAAAGAAATATGAAAGTTGACTATGTATTTTATTTAACTATTGCTAAAGAAGAAGCAATGAAGAGAGCATTGGGAAGAGTTATGTGTTCTAAATGTGGTAAGATATATAATACTTATTTCGATAAGTTTGATATAGAAGGTCGTTGTAATGAATGCAAAAGCAAATTAGAAAAAAGAGTAGATGATACTGAAGAAAAATTTAATGTAAGATTTGATTCATTTGTTACTAAAACACAACCACTTATAGATTTCTACAGAAACAGAGGAATATTACATAATATAGAATGTGGAAATAAAAAAGAGGAGACATTCGAAAAGATAAAAATTATATTAAAGAATTAGGAGTGCAATATGATTAGTATTAAAACCAAAAGGGAAATAGAATTGTTAGATATTGCAGGTAAAATAGTATATGATACACATCAATATTTAAAACAATTCATAAAACCCGGTATTACTACTAATGAATTAGATCAATTAGCAGAAGATTATATTTTGAAACACGATGCAACTCCAGCTTTTAAGAATTATGAGGGATTTCCAAAGTCTATTTGTACATCAGTTAATGATCAAGTAGTTCATGGAATACCAAGTGATTATATATTAAAAGATGGTGATATAATATCGATTGATATTGGTACTTGCTATAAAGGTTACTATGGTGATTCTGCGTGGACTTATGCAGTTGGAAATATAAGTGATGAAAAGAAATACTTATTAAAGCATACTGAAATAAGTCTATACGAAGGAATCAAAATGGTAAAACCTGGAAATAGAATTGGAGATATAAGCAATGCCGTTGAAACATATGCTTTAGGACATAATCTAGGAATAGTAAAAGAATTGGTTGGTCATGGTGTTGGTAATCATTTACATGAAGAACCAGATGTTCCAAATTATGGTAAAAAAGGAAGAGGACCAATATTAAAGACAGGAATGGTTATAGCAATAGAACCTATGCTCAATCTTGGAAGTGAATCTGTGTACATGAAGAAAGATAATTGGACAGTTTGTACCTGTGATAATTCGCCTTCTGCTCACTATGAACATACAGTAGTAGTTACAGAAGATGGATATAAAGAATTGACAAAGAGGTGATAGAATATGGCTGTTGAAGCTGCAATTGAAATGGATGGTAAAGTAACAGATGTTTTACCAGGAGGACAATTTAAAGTAGAACTTGAAAATAAGCATACTGTAGTTGCTCACGTTTCTGGAAAAATACGAATGAATTACATTCGCATCTTAC
>CAYRHA010000034.1:3965-4737 GCA_964424005.1 uncultured Muribaculaceae bacterium | reverse complement strand
GATCCTGATAGAGAAGGAGAGGCTATAAGTTGGCATTTAAAAGAAGAATTGGGCCTAAAGGAAGAGAATAGAGTAATATTCAATGAAATAACTAAGGATGCCATTGTAGAGGCATTTAAACATGTAAGAAAGATAGATGAGAATCTTGTTCATTCTCAAGAAGCTAGAAGAATGCTTGATAGAATAATTGGTTTCAGATTGAGCAAATTAATGAGAAATAAAACAGGTGGTAAAAGTGCTGGTAGAGTTCAAAGTGTAGCATTAAAATTAATTGTAGATAGAGAAAAAGAAATTGAAAAATTTGTTGCAGAAGAATATTGGAGTATAGATGCAAAATTTAAAGATTTTGAAGCAACATTAGAAAAATATGGAACAAAGAAAATAGAATTAAAAAACGAACTAGATGCAAATAAAGTGCTAGAAAAACTTTCAAATGCATTTAAGATTGAATCAGTAGAAAAGAAAAGCAAGAAAAAACAATCTAAGTTTCCATTTATTACAAGTACATTACAACAAGAGGCAAGTATTAGATTGAATTTTACTTCTAAAAAAACAATGATGATAGCACAAAAGTTATATGAAGGTATAGATTTAAGAGACGAAACTGTAGGTTTAATTACTTATATGAGAACTGATTCAACAAGAATTAGTAGTGAATTTATTAAATCTACTTTCGATTATATTGAAAAAACATATGGTGAAGAATATTCAGGTGTAGTAAAAAAATCTGCTAAGAAAGAAAATGTACAAGATGCACATGAAGCTATTAGAC
>CAYRHA010000034.1:0-3955 GCA_964424005.1 uncultured Muribaculaceae bacterium | reverse complement strand
AAGAATACTTAACAAATGATGAATATAAGTTATATAAAATAATATATTGTAGATCATTAGCATACTTAATGAAAGATGCTAATGTAGAACAAACTTCAGTAGTATTAGATAATAATAATTATAAGTTTAAAGCAACAGGACAAGTAATATTGTTTGATGGATATTTAAAAGTATATAAAGATTATGAATCAAGTGAAGAAGCAATATTACCACCATTTGATAAGTATAAATCAGAAGTAATAGTAGCATCTTCAATTGAAAAAGAGCAACATTTTACGAAACCACTTCCAAGATATACTGAAGCTAAATTAATAAAAGAAATGGAAGATCTTGGTATTGGTAGGCCATCTACATATGCTAAAACAATGGAAACATTGATTAATAGAAACTATGTAAGCATTGTAGATAAAAAGTTTATTCCAACAGAAATGGGTATGATTATAACTGATAAGTTACAAGAGTACTTTAATTACCTAATCAATGTAGAATACACAGCAAATATGGAGAATGAACTTGATGGAATAGCAGAAGGTGAATCAAGTTGGGTAAAACTATTAAATGATTTTTATAATGATTTTGAACCAAAAGTGAAAGAGGCGTTTGATAATATGGAAAAAGATCAAAAAGAAACTGGGGAACTATGTCCAGAATGTAATAGTCCTTTAATAATAAGACACGGTAAATATGGAGATTTTACTGCTTGTAGCAACTATCCAACATGTAAATACATTAAGAAAGAAAAGAAAGAAGTAGTAGAAATAGGTAAGTGTCCAAAGTGTAAAGAAGGTACTGTTGTAGAAAAAAGAACTAAGAAGGGTAAGATATTTTATGGATGTAATCAATATCCAAAATGCGATTATGCTTCTTGGGATAAACCTAGTCTAAGTTAGTTTACATTTATAGTGTATAACCCTCCAGTTTGACAAAATTCAACATTTATGCTATACTTTACTTACCATTTTGGGAATAGTGTTGAATCAATAAGGGGGTTGAAACTATGTCTAAAGGATACATTTTCGAATACAAAGATGAAAATGAATACAACAAAAAAGAGAGTTCAGTCAAAAAATACAACATGCTTGCGTATAAAAAATTAATTTTCGAATATTATGAATCATTAAAAAATGGTGAGTTATTAGGTAAATTGGTTTCAACTAATAGTAAAGAAAATACAAAAAATTATGAATTAAAATTACCAACAGATGATATATTTGCAAAAGTACATGGTGAAATAGTATTGCATTACACAGTATATGAAGATAAAAATGTAATATTATTAGAAACAATTACACCAGAAGACTTATTAATGGAAGGCCATAAATCAGAATTATCTACATATAAAGGTGTTATGATATCTAAAAAGAATGCAGATAAAGATATGTTTAAAATTAATTTATTAAATATGTTAGAAAGGTAGTAAAACTACCTTTCTTATTTTTTAATTAATAGTATTGAAAAAATAAAAATATTATGATATTATTATTAAGCGTTGGACCCTTAGCTCAGTTGGTTAGAGCACCCGGCTCATAACCGGGTGGTCGTAGGTTCAAGCCCTACAGGGTCCACCAAAATGCGGGTATGGCGAAATGGCAGACGCACTAGACTTAGAATCTAGCGGAGAAATCCATGGGGGTTCAAGTCCCTCTACCCGCACCATATTGTTTATATACGAACATTATCTATTATTTAGGTGGGTTCGCAGTCTATAAAAAACTAAATTAGTGCCTAAAATGGTATTTTTTTTTTTTGAAATGAGTGATATATTTAATTAAAAAAGAATAAATTAAATTTTATCTTTTTTGTTTTATATTTGTCAATCGTACAAGAAATCTAAATAACCTAGTATTATTCTTAATAATATAACGTTATGATATAATAATTAGTGAGAAATGAGGTAGTAACTTGAAAAAATATGACATTGTAATAATAGGTGCTGGTGCTTCTGGATTAGTTTGTGCTTCTAAGCTAAGTGATTTAAATTTAAACAAAAATATTTTGTTGATAGATAGAATGAATAAAGTAGGAAAGAAAATACTTGCTACAGGCAATGGACGATGTAATATATCAAACAAAAATATTAATTTAGAAAACTATTATTCAAATAATAAAATTTTTGTTAAAAACCAGATTAAAAATTTAAGTAATAACATTATTTTAGAATATTTCGAAGAATTAGGCCTCAAAACAAAATTAATTGAAAATGGTTATTATCCAATAACTGAGCAAGCTGCTACAGTTGTTGAAGTTTTAAAATTAAAAATTGAAGAATGTAAAAACATAGATATCTTATTAGAAACAGAAGTCATTTGTATTAAAAAGAATGATCTATTTACAATAGAAACAAATAATGGGGAAATAATTTCCGAGCAAGTGGTTTTAAGCACTGGTGGAAGCGCATATCCTGCTCTTGGATCAAATGGTAGCGGATACAAACTAGCTAGTAGTTTGAACCATAAACAAACAAAAATATACGAAGCTCTTACTCAGGTAAAGTCAGATAGCAAATCATTAAAATATCTAAAAGGAACAAGAATCAAAGCAAATGCTAAAATATACGTAAACAATAAGTTTGTAGAAGAAGAAACTGGTGAAGTGCAATTTACTGAAACTGGGCTATCTGGAATTTGTATATTCAATCTATCGCACTTAGCTGCTTACAATAAAGAAGTATTAAAAAACAATGTGATGATTAAACTAGATTTAATGCCTGATACGAATTATGATAAACTAAAGAAAGAACTTGAAAACAGGAAAGATAAATTTAAAGACAGATTTATTGATTTTTATCTAACAGGTTTACTAAATAATAAAATTTCATATGTGATATATGAGTATTTAAAAATAAATGTAAATAAAAGAGTATCTAATCTTAATCAAATGGAAATTGAAAACATATGCCGTTTTCTAAAAGAATTTGAATTTGAAATAAGTGGCGTGAATGATTTCGATAATGCCCAAGTAACTGCTGGAGGGGTTGATACAACGGAAGTAAATCCCCAAACATTTGAGTCGTTAATTAATAAAGGTTTATATATAATTGGCGAGATACTTGATATTCATGGTGATTGTGGCGGTTATAATTTAAACTTTGCTTTTACTAGTGGCTTAATTGCAGCAGAAAGCATTGGAGACTATTATGATAAGAATAAATAATATAAAAATGCCGATTACAAGTAATATTGAAGATTTAAGAAATAAATGTTTAAAAATACTTAAAGCTACTGTTTTAGTTTCGTTTGAAATACTAGCAAAATCAGTTGATGCAAGAGATAAAAAAAGATTGGCAAGAAAATAAAAGCAATATTAATACATATTTGAATAACACCTTGAAGACAGAAAATGATAATACATATAATGTTAATGTAACACATCCACAAACAAAAATTGGATGTACTTTTGGAGAAAATAATATTATTTGGGGCCATGAGAACGGTGTTAAAGATACAAATTATAATTTAACTTATTTAGTTCATGAGTCATTGCATAATTTTATTAGTATTAGTAAGAAAAACAAAACAGATTACAATATAAATCATTCTATTATAGAATTGATATCTGATTATGAATTATATTCATTACTATTAAAGAAAAGCACATATAATGAAGGACATGGTATTACAAAAGAATATAGAGCTTCAATATATCCCTATTGGTTACAATATATTGGATTATCAGAAGAGGATATTAAAAAGAGATTTGATTTTGATTGTGTAGAATATAAAGACTATGAGAAGATTGATTTTTCTAATAGGAATATTTTTGATTTTTAACAATTTTGTTTAGATTCAGTAAATAGTATTAATATTCAAAAAGAAAATCAAAATATTCTTGACAATAATATAAAGCAGATATAAAATGTAATTGAACTTTTATCAAGAACGAGGGAGAGAATTAGCTCTGTGAACTCGTACCAACCTGCAAATGTAAGGTGGTAAAGCTATTATCGATGATAGAG
>CAYRHA010000033.1:0-5011 GCA_964424005.1 uncultured Muribaculaceae bacterium | reverse complement strand
AGCAGCTTCAGATCCTGCATTTAGTGATTTTACATATCCCCCAAATTTTCCTTCATAAGCACTTTTCCCTCCAGAAAGAAGACCTTCTCGTGCACCAACACGAAATCCGCTGAAAAAACTACCATTATGCTTTTTGCTTGCTATTCCAGCACTTATTCCACCAACTGCACCAGCTGCTGTTGCACCAAGAGCACCACGAAGCAGGCTTTGTCCAAAACCTTCTTCTTTTGTTTTGCCTTTGAATCCGAAAATTGTCTCAAATAATTTAGGCAATGTCTTAAGTAAAGTCATTATGCCTAGAAGAAAGAACAAATCAAGGAATATATTTCCCGAACCAGGATTTATACTATATATAATTAAACTTACAACTGCTAGTGAAGCAATTCTAATAAATATTGACAAATACGTTTTTATTGACTCATCTGCCCATTTTTTAAATATTCCTTTTGTTCCAGATGATGGATCAACATACGATATTATTGCAATCGGCGCTAATAGATTTAATGTAAACAATTTTAAACTACGATATGCAACATCTAAAACAAAAGTAATGAAAACCCACACCAAATATAATCCGGCAACTGTCGATAATATTGGTATATATGTAATTACATATGCTGCAGTATTATTAGTGCTATCTACTGCTTCATCATTTAAATATTCACTTAATCTATACAAATCTTTTAACTGTTTTTCAGATGTTGCTTCAAAAAATATTTCATTGTATATTGACTCTATTTGTTCTTTATTGTCTGCGGTTGCATTTTCGTTTATTTTAAATAACAAATGAAGAACAGATCTTGACAAGTATAAACCGGTATTACTAACAATACACTTTGATGAAGCGGCAGAAGTATCATCACAAGATGCATATTCACTTAAAAATATTTTTTCGATTACCTTATTTTCAAGTATGTCTTTTTGTACACTTCCCGCAACTCTAAAAATAGTAGGCACTGCTATTGTCAATGCTATACATCCAATGACACTAACAACAATTTTTGACAATCCCTTTTCTTTATCTTCAATTTTATCTGGATCGGCTAGCATTGATAATAGCGAGAAAGCCAATCTGAAAAGCATTATTACTGCTAATAATGTATATATACTCTCTGCAACCACATCAATTACTTGTTGTTCATTTTTAATATAAGTTGTTATATCTGACAATTCATCTGTTAACTTGTATATTTCAGGAACTAAAGAGTATATTAAAGAATCGATTGCAAAAAACAAACTTCTAAGCAAAGAAATAATTGGATTTATTGATGTTGTTCCATACATATTATATACTCCTCGATTCTTTATACTAAAAATAGTATAACATATTAAGATTTCATAATAAATACTTTTTTACAAAAAAAGTGTTATTTAATATTAAATAACACTTTATTAAACTTTCTGTTAATTATAACGCGCTTGATTGATCCCAGCATGTTTTCCAAGTACTGCCACCTTCAGTTTTAACTAAACCAGTTAATAAAGTAACAACTGTAACTAATAAGAATACTGCTACAGCCGCAATTGCTCTTTTTACAAGCATTTGAGTTGCTGCTTTAATTTCTTTTTCATCACCAGCCATTACCGCTTTACCTAAATCAATGGTTCCAAATAAAATAAGTACAATTGGTATTGCAATCTTTATAACATCAAATACATTTTTTACTATTCCTAAAATTGATTTTAATTCTGTCGAACATGCTACTAATAAATTCATATCTTTCTCCTCCTATATAAATAAATCATATATTATGTGGTTTGATTTGTCAACTTAAAATTTGAATAAACCTAATATTTTACTGTCTTCTTTTACATTTTCTAGTGTTGCTTGCTTCATAAACCCTAATCTAGTTAGTAAATTATCTAGTATTTTGCTTGGTGCTCTATCATTTAATGGTGGAACATTGAAATATACTTTTGTATTTGCTTCCATTTCAAAGTCCATTATATCTCTAGAATCTAGCAAGCTTTTGTTTAAAACTAGTTTCTTGCTTTTTATTTGTTCAAATATATTTTTGTTTTTAATCATTAATTTGTTTAATTTTATTGTGGATGGTTCTAGTAGATATAAAACATCGTTGCATGAATCTTCATTATCGCTAGCATTTAAATCTACTAATACTACATCATATGCACCAGATAGTGCCATTAACTCTTTTGAAAATTGTTGTGAAGTAGTCGAAACCATATCTTTATCATTGAAGAGCATAAAATCTCTCTTATCTACTTCTAAAGCTACTACTTTGTAATTAGCACTTAATTGCTTTTTTAGCATGTAAATCAATGATGTTGCACCTGCGTGCTCAGTTAGATTCTTTATTCCAAGAATCTTAATGCTACTTTTTTCTATTCTTTCTTCTACTTCAGTCTTTAAATTGTCTAATTGATGAATATGAGCAACATCTCTATAAGAATTTGGATGTTGCAATAGATATTCTATTCCTTCTTTATTTTTAGTAAAGTTATAAATACCCATTGATATAAGCTTTGATAAATATAAAGAAGAATTACTTTCTGGAGTATCATCAAGTACTAATATTGTCTTGTCCATATCCAAAGCAATTGATAATCTTTGTAAATTTCTAATATCTCTATAGTTTTTAATAGAAGTAATATCTAGTAACATTCTTTGATAAAAAAAGTTTGAGAACATACTGATAATTTCTTCTACATCATATTCTCCTGTAATTTTTTTAATTACATCGATTTCAAGAGATCCGAGTAAAGGCTCGAATTTATTTGCAATAATGACATTCATGTTCTAACCTCCCTCTAATTATTCTCTGTATATATTACTCTTGTTTCTCCAGTTACTGGAAAATTAGTAAATCTTCCTAAAACAGGGAAATCAAATGTAACATAAGTAGTTACTTTATAATATTTGCCTCTTGTTGTTTCTACAGCACTTATACAATAACCATTGTTACAATCTGGGTTGTTATATTCAACTGTTCCTACTGTAGTCTTAAAATAACCTACGCTAGAAATGTAATCTTCAATATGCTCTTCAGCATTTTCGATACCTTCATAGGCTTCTATCAAATTAATTATTTGATTCTTCACTCTAAATGTAATTGAGTAGTTTATTGCTATACCTAAAAATGCAACATATATTATAACAAAAAACATTACCAATTTAATAAGTAGTGCTCCACCTATGGATTCTCTCATTAAAAATCACCTATTTCTACTATATTACGTTAACTTTTTCTACGTATGCACTTGCTTCTTGGTTGTCCCAAGCATTATTTAAAGCTTCTTGAATTTTTGGCCAAAAAACAACGGTAAAGAATGTCAATAATAATCCTATTGCAACAACTGTTACAATTGTAAGATTTAATTCACCTGTAGCTGCTTTCATTTATATTCCTCCCTTCGTACTATAAATAATTATATATTATCTTTAATGCAAATACAATTGGCATTTACACTTATTAACCCGCCATTGATTGAAGAAGTGATATTAATAATAGTAACATTACTCCTCCACCAGTTACACCAAGCATTAATAATGTTTTGCTTTCCATTACTGATAATCTATCTTTATACTTTGTTTCTCTTGCTTTATTTTGAAGTGATGAAACACTCTTTGAAAACAATATTAATTGTTCATGCTTATTGCTTTGACCACCCAAACTCAATCTATACAACAATCTCATCATTCTCATTGAATCGTTAACCGGATATTGTTGTGCGAAAGACATATATGGATCAATTGATGAATCTCCTTGATTAATTCTTTCAACTAATTCCTTTAATCCCATTTTAAATATCTCTGGTGCAGATATAGCTGACTTAGCTAATGCATTTGGTATTGTATAATGCTGTGCCAATATTTCTAAATCTTTTAATAAATATGGCAATTGCATATATATATTGTGCAATTGCTTTTTATAATTTGATTTTAGTTTTGAATAAGATGACTTAAATATAAAATAACCCGCTAAAAATGAAAATATAACGTTAATAAAACTTAAATTACTTAAAAATACAAATATGAATGCAAGAACACTTAAGAATGCATTTCTTAATCTCATATTAAATAGCTTTTCAACATCAACATCTGCTCCATATTTAGCTTTTGCTAAGAAGTCATAATCTTCTTCCATTAATGATTTAAAGTATTTTTGATTATCTTGTATAAACTTATTGCCTTGAATTACTTTTTGCTTTTGCATTATGAATAATAATATAACACCAACCAATAATATTTCCATTATTCAGCACCTACATTCTCGTTATAATACTTCTCTCCACTAATTAAGAAGTAACTATTAATAATTACTATAGCATGCAATAATATTTGAACATATACTTGATCTAACAATTGAATGTATGCATCTACACCTAACAAGTATTGTAAAAGCATTACTAATAAGTATAGTAATATTCCATATTGTAAAAACGATTTATGAAATGTTTTTCTATCTATTCTATCTTTATATACACTTTCAACAAGCATATCTATATCTATCAGCATACCATCCATTACATCTTTTGAATCTAATGAACCCTCTTTTGTTATTTGATAAAATAATTGATGCATGTTTCTAACTATATGATAATCATACTTTGAATTCATATATTTTATTGATTCATCTATAGATCCATTTTGATAGGCTAAATCTATCATGTGTCTTACATCTGATAAAACAGGATCTTCTAATACACCAGATGCATAAACTCCTTCTAAAGCCTTTACAAATGAATCTGTAACTGAGAATTCCATTATTGTGTTTGTAGTATATACTTGTATTTGCTCAAATACATATTCACTATATGTTTTCTTATATCTAAGATAGCTAATATATGGAATAATTACTATTGCTAACACAACATATATTAAACTAATTACAATATTATAAAAATATAAATATGATATTACAAAAGCACCACCGGCAAACAGTATTATTTGTATTGTATATTGTTTAGTAGTATATTCTAGGCCAAGTGCTCTAACTTTATCTCTTATTTGTTTATATGTATAAGGTGCATATTTTTCATATGTTTC
>CAYRHA010000032.1:0-5298 GCA_964424005.1 uncultured Muribaculaceae bacterium | reverse complement strand
AGTAGGTAGTTGTTCTAATCTTACTGATGCACAAGCAAGAAGATTAGGAATTAGAGTAAATGATAATGGTAATAAATATTTTGCACATACATTAAATAATACTGTTGTAGCACCTCCAAGAATGTTAATTGCATTCTTAGAGAATAATATTAATGAAGATGGAAGTATAAATATACCAACTGTGTTAAGACCATATATGGGTGGATTAGAAAAAATAAATGAGTAATTAATACTCATTTTTTTATTATTGGCTTATTTAATTCGTTTTTTATAAGATTTAGTTTGTACTTATTTTCAAATATACTTGCATATATACAAGTTGCTTTATAATCTAGTTTTAATATGTCTTTATATTTAGAATAGTTAGTAATTAATGGAAGTTTTAATTTCTTTTTTATATTGCTTAAATATTGTTGACCTCTAGTATTAAAACCTAGAACTCTAATATAATTCATATTTTTATATACGTTATTTTCTTCTTTTGTGAATCCAACTAGTATGTGTGTTAACATTCTTTTTATTTTATTATAAGAGTATCTTTTTGTTTTTAAGTTATCTATTAATTCATCTAATGTATTAGAGTTTACTATATATTTATTAATTCTATTCTCTAATCCTTCATCTACACCTTGATATATACTTAAATCATTAGTAGATAGTATTTTATACTTCAATAGATTAAAGTAGTCATCTATAAATGATGGATATTTTAAGTAATCTAATACATATTTTGGTACTGCTTTATCAATGCATTTATTATTTATAATAGCATTTCTAATACTAGTAGCACTAGTAATTTCTGATATATCTAGAGTATGATAATCACTAGTTCTCATAATAGTATTTGGTATTATTTTTGCCTTTTGTTTTATTATTTCTTTTATATAGCAGATACCCAATATATCATTGGGTTTACTAATATCTATACTTGTAATTTCTTTTAAAGCTTCAAATGTAGATTTTGGATAGTTTTGTCCTTTGCTAAGACCTTTAATTATTAAATTGTCATATTCTTTACTACTAATTGTATTATTTGCAATATTGGTTAATTCATCTATATTATTAGATTCACTTCCAAATACAATGTTACTTACTTTTAAATCTTTTAATATTTCTATTGATCCTTTTGCAAATAAATCAGCACTTTGAGTAGCATAATGAAATGGTAATTCTATTACAATATCAATGCCGGCTTTTAAAGCAATTTCTGTCTTTGATTGCTTATCAATTATATTTGTATCTCCTCTTTGAGTAAAGTTTCCACTCATCACTGCAATTATTATATCTTCTTTAAACATCTTCTTGGTTTCATTTAAATGATATAAGTGGCCATTATGAAAAGGATTGTATTCTACAATTATTCCTACTGCTTTCATAACATCACCTTATTGAGATAATAACACAAATGATGATAATCTTCAATTTTACCAATTAATAAGTATAAGATATAAATCTATAATTTTTTTGTTGATTTTGGGTTGCATATTCACATATAAACTAGTATAATGAAATGCGGTGGTTATATGATTATTGATTTAACTAGGTTATTGAACAGTTATGTTGAAGAGGTTAGTTTTGATGATATTGTATCATTTGAAAATGAATATTTATCGAATACTGATATTAGAAGTTTAAGTCCAATTATTGTAAATGGTAATATTAGAAAGACTATGGACGATTTATATTCTTTAACTATTAATGTCAATGGTGAAATGACGTTACCATGTTCTATATCATTAGAGGATGTTATTCTACCAATTGATGTAAATATTAATGAAGTTTTAACTGATAATCCTGAATATGATGAAGAATATATCAAAATTGTTGGAAAATCTATTGATATTAAACCAATTATATGGCAAAATATTTTAATGGAAGTACCAATTAAGGTTGTAAAGGAACATTTAAATAGAAACAATTACAACGGAGATGGTTGGAAGTTACTTACAGAAGAAGATTTAAAAAATAATAAGGAGGCAGAATAATATGGCAGTTCCATTTAGAAGAGTTAGTAAAACAAGTAAAAGAATGCATCGTACTTTTTATAAGATAGATGCAAATACTACTACAAAGTGTTCAAATTGTGGAGCAGTTATAAGACCACACAGAGTATGTAGAGAATGTGGATTTTATAAAGGTAA
Organism: uncultured Muribaculaceae bacterium; assembly: GCA_964424005.1. Taxonomy (GTDB): domain Bacteria; phylum Bacillota_I; class Bacilli_A; order RF39; family UBA660; genus JAQVSJ01. The sequence goes on along the minus strand of CAYRHA010000032.1, from coordinate 3,157 downwards.
GTTAGTTTTAGCTAAAAAAGTTAAAAAGGCAGCATAATGCTGTTTTTTTGATGTTAAAAAGTTATTGAATAATATTTTCAATAATGATATAATTTTTAATGTAATATGAAGGGAGGGATAAGAATGATTAAAACCATAGTTAAAAATGGTAATGTTGAAGGAGCACTAAAAAGATTTAAACAACAAGTATCAAAGAGTGGTACCCTCTCAGAATTTAAAAAGAGAGAACATTATAGTAAACCAGGCGTTGTAAAAAGAGAAGCAAAAAAGAATGCAATTAAGAATAGTAGAAAGAATAGTAGAAATTTCGATTATTAATAATATATATTAAAAAGATTTCAATGAAATCTTTTTTTTAAGGGAAATTATCGATAAAAGCTCAATATATATTATGACTATGTGTTATAATATTACTAAGAGGGGTGGTAAAAATGATTAAACTAGCTTTGATTGATGCTATTACTAATGCATGGCCAATGATTGTTATTTTTACAGTTATTTTATCATCTTTTAGGATTGTTTATTTGATTGCTAAAAAACAAAAGTTTGTGTTATATAAAGAATTTTTATTATTATTGTTTTTAATATATATAATGCTATTATTCTATATTGTTTCTTTTCAAGATAATAACTATGGTTATAGTAACTACATACCTTTTAAAGAGATATTTAGATATAATGTAACAAGTGAGTTGTTTTTTAAGAATGTAATTGGAAATATATTGTTATTTATACCATTTGGTCTATTTGTATCACATATTATTAGTATTAAAAAAGCATTTCCTATTCTAATATTATCTTTAATATCATCTTTATCTATTGAACTTACTCAAATAGCAATTGGCAGGGTGTTTGATGTAGATGATGTTATATTAAATGTAGTTGGTGGTTTACTTGGATATTTGATATATAAGTTGTTTTGCAAGATTAGTTATAGATTGCCAGCATTCTTTAGGAAGGACTGGTTTATGAATTTATTATTAATTATTTTATTTATAGTTGGTGTTTTATATTTTAGTAATATAATTGAATATATAGTGGAGTTGGTGAAATAATGAATACGATTGAATTCTTCAATGAAACAAATATAGTGGTTCCAGAATTAAAAGAAATGAAAAGATTAGTAAAATATGCAATGAAACATGAGAAATTAGATAACTTAGAATTTGGAGTAATCATTGTAGATAATAAGAAGATTAGGGAGTTAAATAGAGAGTATAGAAAGATAGATAAAGAGACAGATGTAATTTCTTTTGCATTAGAGGATTACAAACAGGTAATTTATGATAAAATAAGAGTATTAGGTGATATATATATATCAATTGATAAGGCAAAAGAACAAGCAAAGGAGTATGAACACTCTTTACTTAAAGAATTATCATTTCTAATGATCCATGGATTTCTTCATTTATTGGGGTATAATCATATTAATGAAGAAGATGAAAAAATTATGTTTGAAAAACAGAAGGAGATATTAGATAATTATGGTATCAAAGAAACAAGGTAGAAAGAAAAAATACAGAGATGTTATTAAAAAACAATTTGGTGTTAAGAGATTTGTAAATAGCATTACTAATTCTTTAGCAGGATTGAAATATGCATATACAAATGAGCAAAGCTTATTAATACATATAGTATTATGTGTTGTAGTAATATTTGCAGGGTTATACTTCAAGATTAGTGGTATACAATGGGTAATAGTATTATTTGCTGCAGCAATTATTGTTGTGGCAGAATTGTTAAATACTGCTATTGAAGCAACTGTAGATCTAGTTACAGAGGAATTTCATCCTCTTGCAAAGGTTGCAAAGGATTGTGCGTCAGCAGCTGTATTCTTTATATCTATTGTTGCAGGCTGTGTTTGGTTATATGTATTTATTCCAAAAATATTATCATTGTTTGTATGAGGTGATTTATGTACAATGAATTGTTAAAATTATTAAATAATTCAAGAAGTGACTATTATAAGTTTAGAGTCTCTGCTATTCTTATATGTAAGGATGGCAAGCAATTCTATGGTGTTAATGTGGAAACAAGTTCTCCACAAGCCGGAATATGTGCTGAAAGAAATGCCTTATATAGTGCTATTAGTAATGGTTATAAAAAAGATGATTTTAAGGAATTACATGTAATGGTGGACATTAAGAGTTCTTCATATCCTTGTTATGTATGTAGACAAGCATTGAGTGATTTTATGAGTGAAGATTTACCAATATTTTTATATTCTAACGAGAAGTTCGATAAGAAGATATTATTGAAAGAAATAGTATCAAATCCATTTAGTAAGGATGATTTAATATGAGATCCGGATTTGTAAGTATTATCGGAAGACCAAACGTTGGTAAATCTACACTCTTAAATTGTATTATAAAAAGCAAATTGGCAATTGTATCAAATAAGCCTCAAACAACTAGAAATAATATTCAAGGCATATATAATGATGGAGACTATCAAATAGTATTTGTTGACACACCTGGTATACATAAACCAAAGCATAGATTAGGTAAAATATTAAATGATAAAGCTTATAGTAGTATTAGTGACGTTGATGTTGTACTATTATTAGTAGATGTTTCTGAAGGATTAGGTGCTGGGGACAAGTATATTATTGAAAAATTAAATGATGTAAATAAACCGGTAATATTGGTGTTGAATAAGATTGATACTATTAGAAAAGAAATGATATTAAAGATTATTGATGCATATAAAGATTTAGGTAATTTTAGTGAAATAGTACCAATATCTGCATTAAAAAATGACAATATAGATGTACTTTTAAATGTAATTAAAAAGTATATAGTAGATCCAATTAAGTATTATGAAAATGATTGCATATCAGATGTTACTAGAGAATTCTTGATTTCAGAATATGTAAGAGAGAAGATACTTAATCTAACTGAAGATGAAGTACCACATTCTGTTACATGTATGGTTGAAAGTATTAAAGAGAGTAAGCAAATAGTAGATGTTGATGTTCTTATTATTGTTGAAAGAGAAGGAATTAAGAAGATTATTATTGGTAAAAATGGAGATATGATAAAGGAAATAGGTACTAGATCTAGAATAGATATTGAGAAATTATTACAAAAGAAAGTATATTTAAAATTATATGTAAAATGTGTTCCTAAATGGAGAGATAAGGAGAAATATCTTTCTG
>CAYRHA010000031.1:0-6523 GCA_964424005.1 uncultured Muribaculaceae bacterium | reverse complement strand
TACTTGTATTTGTCCATGTTGTATTACTTCCACTTGATGCACACGTTGGTGCTGTCTTATCTATCTTAACTGTTTGATCTGCTGCACAAGTTACACTGTTACCTGCAGCATCTGTTGTTACCCATGCAGCTCCATTTGTGCCTGGTCCTGCTGTAGCTGTGTTAGTATTTACTGTATATGTATATGATGTACTTGCTACTGCACAACTTGATCCACCTGTATCTGTACATGTTCCTGTTATTGTCTTATTAGCATTTGTCCACGTTGAACTACCACCAGTTGTTACACATGTTGGTACTATCTTATCTATTTTAACTGTTTGATCTGCAGGACATACTGTACTATTTCCTGCTGCATCGGTTATTGTTCCTGGACTCTCTGTTGTTGAATTTGTATTTGTTGTATATGTTTTTGTTATTGTTGCTGAACTACATGCTGATCCACCTGTATCACTACATGTTCCTGTTAATGTTAAATCTGTATTAACCCAATTTATATTTCCACCACTGCTTACGCATGTTGGATGTGTTATATCTACTTTTACTGTTTGTGTTGCTGGACATACTACGCTGTTACCTGCAACATCTGTTACTGTTCCTGGACTCTCTGTTGTTGAATTTGTATTTGTATTATATAGCTTTGTTATTGTCGCACTTGTACATGTTGATCCGCCTGTATCTGTACATGTTCCTGTTAATGTTCTACTTGCATTTGTCCATGATGTATTACTTCCACTTGATGCGCAAGTTGGTGCTGTTATATCTATTTTTACTGTTTGATCTGATAAACAAGCTGTACTATTTCCAGCTACGTCTGTTACGCTTCCTGGGCTCTCTGTTGTAGAATTTGTATTAACACTATATGTTTTAGTTATTGTAGCAGTACTACATGCTGAACCACCTGTATCACTACAAGTTCCTGTCAATGTTCTATTCACATTATACCAAGTTGTACTTCCTCCACTATTAACACATGTTGGTGCCGTCTTATCTATTTTAACTGTTTGATTTGCTGCACAAATTGTACTATTACCTGCATTATCTGTTGCTGTCCATGCAGCTCCAGATGTTCCTGGTCCTGCTGTTGTTGAGTTTGTATTTGTTGTATATGTATATGATGAACTAGCTGTTACACAACCGCTTAATGCATCACCACATGTTCCTGTTATTGTTCTACTTGTATTGTACCAAGTTGTACTTCCTCCAGCATTTGTACATGTTGGTGCCGTCATATCCAATACAATACTATCACTATATTGTGCAGTTTCTAATCCTGCTTCATTTCTAAATTTTATATATAAAGTTTTTGTTCCATCTCCAGATGGCAATGTAAATGCTTTAGTAGCAGTTGTTGTTTGCCATGCTGTACAAGATGTTGTTGTACTTATACACATTTGAGCAGAAGCAGATGCTGAAATATATAAAGTTACTGCATCTGTCTTTGTATAAGTAGGATTACCTGTTGATCCTATATAGAATGATGTAAACACAGCTGGTGTCATGTCATATATTACATCACTACCACTAGTTATTTGTGTTACTTCTTGACCTACATTTGAATATACGTCTAAATAATTAGTAACATCTATTGCTAATATACCTTGTATCAATGTAGTTTCACCAGCAGGTATTAAATATGTTGCTGTTCTAGTTGTTCCTGTTCCAGTTACTGTTGCCGTTCTACCTCCAATTGTTACAGTTGGAGTATTTGCTATTGATTTAGAGAATGTCAAAGATAATGTAACTGTATCTCCATTCTTAGCTCTATCAGTTCTATATGTATTATTAGATGATATTGTTACTGCTGTTATAACTGGTAATGTTGTATCTCTAACTATTACTGTTCTAGTTACAGCTTCAGATACTTCAGCATTTGCTCCTGTAACACTATATGACAAAGTATACTGACCTATTACTGCAGTATTTACTGTTCCAGTAGTTATTACATCTTCTGTTATATTTGTTCCATCTGAATCAAATGCAATTATTCCAGGATCCGTATATGAATTATTATATTCAGTATAATAAGGATTATCTCCTAAAACAACTACATATGGTTTAGATAATGTGACATTATTAACATCATATTCAAGAGTATAAGATAAATCAGATGAAGAACCTAATTGAACTCCAATATAAGCATCAGTTTGTGGAAGAGAATCTAAATCTTCTTGTTCAATTAATCCGAAAGATAACAAAGCTTCTGTAGATATATAGCTTGTATCTCCTTCTTCGACTAAGTTACTTAGAATATTACGATTATATGAGTAAATGTATTCTTTTGTAGCATCTACTATTCTTGTCTCTGCTGTTTCTGCAGCAGTTGCTTTAGCTTTTTCTATCATATTTATAATGCTTGGTGTTGTTAAGATTGTCAATACAAGCAATATCAATACAGATGCTATTATTTCGATTAATGTGAATCCATTTTTCTTCATATTATCTCTCCCTTTAACTATCATATATAATATTATTATAACATTCCTATAAATATTGTCACTAAAATTATTACAAATTATCTATATCACAGACTGCATTTTCTGTTTCATACTTTGAACAAAAAATACAAGTAGTATAATCATATCCTACTCCTGTTTTCTTTATTATATAAACATAACCATTGCACAAAGTTTCTTGATCAGTATCATATACTTCTTTTATAGCATCTGCTCCTATTAATGTAGCAAAAGATATTAAATAAGTTTGCCCTGCTGTGGTTGGTAAAACAATATCGTTTAATAATACATAATCAGATGCTGCATTACTTATTTGACCTTCTTTTATTTCATAAACTTTATTAGTATTATTTTGGATTACACTAATAATATTAGGTACAACAAGTCCTAATATAATACCAAGCAATAATATAACTGCTAGAATTTCTACTAAAGTAAAAGCTTTTCTATCCATAAAAAGCCTCCATATTCTATATAAAAATTATATCACATATTTTTAATATTAAAAATAAAATAATGTTATAATTAGAATGAAATGAGGATATATGAAATTATTTAGAAACACATATGCAGTCATTAACTTAGATCTACTAAAGAACAATATAAAAGAAATAATAAAAAAATATAATAACTACAAATATTACTTTGGTATTGTAAAAGCCAATGCATACAACCATGGTGATACTGAAATATCTAGAGAATTAATAAGTAATGGGATTAATTACTTAGGAGTATCCTCTCTAGAAGAAGCGTTAAATATTAGAAAAAAGATAAGAAAGACAAGTATATTAATACTTACTCCAATAGATAATAAATATATTAAAATAGCAAGTAAAAATAATATTACTATAACAGTTAATTCTCTTGATTACTTAAATACAATAATTAATACTAAATATAAAATAAAGATACATATTAAAATTGATACAGGCATGAATAGACTTGGAATAAAAACAAATAAAGAATTATTAGAAACCATTAATTTAATAAATAAAAATAAGAAAATAATTGTTGAAGGATTATATACTCATATGGCTAATGCAGATTCTGAGGACAATAGTTTCTATGATAAACAAATTGAAAACTTTAATAAGATTACTAAAGATATAGATTTAAGTATATTTAAAATAATACATATTGGTAATAGTGCTACACTATTAAATCATAAGAAATTGAAATTTGTAAATGGCATAAGAATAGGTCTAATAATGTATGGAATAAAATCAGTAGAAAAATCAGACATAAATGTTAAACCAATACTTTCTCTTTATAGCAAAATAATGCAAATTAAAAATATTAAAAAGGGAGAATCTGTTGGATATAATCTTAACTATAAAGCGAAGAAAAATGAAAAAATAGCAGTTGTAGCTATTGGTTATGCCGATGGTGTTATTAGAAAAAATACCAATAGATATGTAGCGGTAAATAATAACAAATATAAAATAGTAGGAAATATTTGTATGGATATGTTAATGATAAGCGTAGATGAAAAAGTAAAAGAAAATGACATTGTTACCATTATAGGAGAATCTATTGATTGTAATTATATTGCTAAACATTTAAATACTATTAATTATGAAGTAATATGTACTATTTCTGATAGAGTTCATAGAATATATATTAAAAATAAAAAGATAATTAAGTCAAAATCTATTAGATTTATTTAATTATCTTTTTAATGTCTTCATTTTAACTTTGATATCACTATTATTCTTCTCAATAATTACTTGATCGTCAATATAGGATTTCATTTTAACAGCATCATTAATACTTATAATACCAAGTGAATCAGTATCTTTTAAAGCCTTGTTTTTATACAATAAAATAGCTTTTTTAATTTCTATTTGTGAGCTTATTATATCTTCTCTAAGTTTTAATAAATACATCTTATTATTAATATAAGAGTTATTTAAACGTAAGTATTTTAGATCATTCTCTGCACAATCATCATCAATTTCTTCTGTTAATTTCATATTACTATTTTGTTTTAAATACTCTGTTCTATTACTAAAACAGTTTGATATTTTTATTCCCATCAACTTAAATTTATCATTTAAAATTGAAGCTCTTAATGAGCCTTTTAAATCATCTTCATAATATGTCTTCAATATTAAACCAAACATTCTTTGTTTTCTTTGTATCTTTAATATGTTCATATTACATCTACTGCAAACATTCACATGACTACTATTTTCTTTACAAGTGCTTATACTATTATCCAATCTTTTCTTGGATAACAGTATTTCATCAGCATTGTATCCTTCATCTTTATTCTTTACAAGATACACATTGTTAACATGATCTATATCAACTCTATATTTTGAGATTTGTCTTAATATATTTGTCATTATTTTCCTCCTAAGTATATAAAAAGCTTAAATAGAATTTAAGCTTATATTTCTATTAGCGCTAATTGGACATAATTACACCAAAATAAGTATATCATTAATGTTACTTATCTTCAATTATTTTAAACTATAAGGTGCGGCCTTAAGTTTTTTATACAATACTTAAAAAAGGCTATGAAAATTTAAAAAGCTTATTATTAGATATAAAATTAATTATAGTTTTAGAGAAATTATCTCCTTATTGATGCTTTCCAAATTATTTTTATTATAGCATCTATTTTTTTATTATCCAAGATCCTTTTTTATTTGCACCGACCCTTTCAATAATTTCATTATCAATCAAAAATTTGAAATGGCGTTTTATCGTTCTAACATCACTATCTATTATATTAGCAATTTGTTCTTGAGTAATGTTTGGTTTATCCATAATAAGTTTTTTTATTGTTTCATCAATATTTGATGTTTTTGTATCATAAATATACTCGTTAATTCTATTATTTATAAACTCGTTCTCATTAAAATAAATTGTTACCCTTATATGGTTAGAAAAAAATTCGAATATATCTTTTCTATATATTTTTAACACCCTTTGAATACCAGTACCTAACTGTTCTACAAACTTTAAATCTCTAAATATTCGCATCAACTCGGGATTTCGAGGATTAGAAAATCCCTGCAAAAATTCTTCCTGTGTAACACCTTCTTGGATTCCACCATTTGAAGAAATCACCAATTTGTTTTTAAAGATCTCAAATTTTGGCGAATACCCATTACTCCAATCATTATGTACCAATGCATTCGTGACTATTTCTTTTACTGCATTAAAATTATACATTTTTATCTCTTTCCTCGTTGGTGTTTCTATCTTAACAAATGTTTTGTTTTCTAGCTTAAGTTTATTTAAGATATTAGTAGTTGCTTTAATTAGAGAGCAAAAACCATAGTCTTCATTTTCAACTAGATTTGATGTGTCTTCACCATCATATTTGGCAAATTGAATTGAAACATTATTGTTATCTGAAAGCAGATATGCTATATAATTATACTTACTATCTTCATTATATAAATTTAGCTGCCTCAAAAAATTATCATTTATATTAAATCCTTTTTCCTGATAGAAGATTTTAAGTTCGGTAAACTCTAATTCTTGATTTGGGGATACAATGTTTTTAAGAGAATTCCTGATTCTTTTAGAAAACATATTTAGAATCAATTCATTATTCATAGATTCAACACTACTACCAACTCTAATAAAACAACTATCAGGAGACATACCCATACCTTTTAAATAATATGGTCTCTCTGATCCCTTTGCAATTATGATTTGAATATACTTTTTATCATCCATTTTGCCAACTATTACATCAAATAACCCCAGAGTAGAAGGCATAATATTTGCTTTGATTCTATCTTTAATAGTCCTTTGCAATAAATCTATATTACTATTTAATCCAAGTATCTCACCTTTATCGTTTACTCCAATAAAAATATTTCCACCTTCAGCATTTAAAAAAGAAATTACTTCTACTTCTAATTTATCAGTTAATTTTACTTTAAATTCATTTCTTATATCTTCAATTACTTCTAGCATACTTTACCTCCTTGGATAATTAAATCATATCATAATGTCACTATAAATGTCACTATAAATGTCACTATAAATGCATTTTATCGTATTGTTGTTTTTATAACAAAAAAAATACTTATAATTATCTAATAA
>CAYRHA010000030.1:0-6747 GCA_964424005.1 uncultured Muribaculaceae bacterium | reverse complement strand
TGCATAAGTTTATGAATTACTATAAACCAATTTTAACTGATAGTGGTGGTTATCAAGTTTTTTCATTGGCAAAACCAAAGGATATTACTGAAGATGGTGTAAGATTTAAGAGTCATATAGATGGTTTATCTTTATTTTTAAGCCCAGAGAAGTCAATTGAGATTCAAAATAAGTTGGGTGCTGATATAATAATGAGTTTTGATGAATGTCCACCGTATCCATCTTCTTATGAGTATATGAAGAGTAGTGTAGATAGGACTTTAAGATGGGCTAAAAGAGGTAAAGAAACTCATAAGAATATTAATCAAGCATTATTTGGAATAGTACAAGGTGGAGAGTATGAAGATTTAAGAGAATACAGTGCTACTAAGACTGTAGAAATGAATTTTGATGGATATTCAATAGGTGGTACTTCTGTTGGAGAATCGAAAAAAACTATGTATAAGATGATTGATTATGCTATACCTTATTTACCTGAAGATAAGACTAGATATTTGATGGGTGTTGGAGATCCTATAGATATATTAGAAGCTGTTGAAAGAGGAATAGATATATTTGATTGTGTACTACCAACAAGAATTGCAAGACATGGGAATGCTCTTACTAGAAGTGGTAAAGCTAATCTAAGAAATTTAAAGTATAAAGAAGATTTTTTACCTATAGAAGAGAACTGTGATTGTTATGCTTGCAGAAATTATTCTAAAGCATATATAAGACATTTGATATTATCTAAGGAAACATTAGGTGGAAGATTATTATCTATTCATAATATTAGATTTTTAACAAAACTAATGGAAGATATAAGACTAAGCATTAAAGAGGATAGATTTCTAGAATTTAAAGATGATTTTATTAAAAAATATAAATAGAGGTGATAATATGAAATGTCCAAAATGTGGTCAAGAATTTATTGATTGTAAGGATTACTGTCCAGGATGTGGTTATCATATTAAAGAAGAAAAACCAGCAATGTCAAAGAAAACGGCTTTTTTTGTTATCTTCTTATTACTAGTATTTGGAGCAATTGTATGTTTAAGTATTATATATTTAGGTACGGGTCAAGAATTAGAACCATTCCTAAATAAATAGAGGTGTATATGTATAAATGTATATTAGAAGAAATTCTTAGTATTAGAAATGAAGAAAAAGGTAAGATACTTCAAAGATTTTTTAAAACTGGTAAAGGTCAATATGGTGAAGGAGATTTATTTTTAGGAATAAAAGTACCTGAACTAAGAAAAATATCAAAAAAGTATTATAAAGATACAAGTATTGGAGATTGTGAAAAATTATTGAGAAATAAGTATCATGAAGTTAGATTAACAGCACTATTTATACTTGTGTTGAAATACGATAATAATAAGCAAATATTTGATGTATATTTAAATAATACTAAATACATTAATAATTGGGATCTAGTTGATTTATCTGCACCAAATATTGTTGGATCTTATATATATGAGCATAAAGAAAATATGAAGACACTTTATGATTTAATAGAAACAGAGGATTTATGGAATACAAGAATAGCAATTCTTGCTACCTTTTTCTTCATTAGAAATAATGATTATATAGATATATTGAGAATTAGTAAGATTCTTATAAATGATAAGAGAGATTTGATACACAAAGCTCTTGGATGGATGTTAAGGGAGGTTGGAAAAAGGGACAAAAACACTCTTTGTAAGTTTTTAAAAGAGAATTCTAAGAATATGCCTAGAACTATGCTTAGATACTCATTGGAGAGGCTAAGTGATGATGAAAAAAGAAAATTTATGCAAAAATAGTTGACAAAATTAATTTTTGGAGTAAGATATTACTTTACTTAAAAAGAAAGAAAGAGGAAATATTATGGAAATGAATGCTTATACTATTTGTGACAAGGAAGAAAATAATCTAGGAATGGAACTACAAGTTGTAGATTTTTTCAATAAGAATCACTACTTATCAATATTTGTAAATAAGGATTTTGATCTTAATTGTATTATGTTTAACAATTCAATTGTAGATAACTCTGAAGACTTAGTTATATCTGTTGGTGATAAGAAGCCAGCAAATATATGCAAGGAAGTATTAAAAAATAGGAATTTAGCATATTATAAATTTAACGGTGGAGAAGATTGCATTGTATTACGTAGAGAAAAATTTAAACAAAATGAAGTAAGTTGTTACTATGTATATGTTGCAAAAACTGCAGATCTTAAATTAATTAATTTACCTGAAGAGAACATCTTTACAAAGGATGATGTTCGTAAATTTGTTGCACTTTTCCGTGAGAATTGTGATCACAAGTTAGTGCTTCCAGCAGATGAATACTGTGCATCAATATATGCAAACATGGAAAATAAATCAAATGAAAACGTTGAAGCAAGAGTTAAAGTATTACAATAATAAATAGCAATTTGAGAGGATTTTATGAATAAAGATGACCTGAATGACAAGATAATTGAATTTATTAGTGAACAAGATAGAAAAAATTTTGATTTTATGCTTAGAAAAGTAAAAGAAGATTATCAATTTTATAATCTAGCATCATATGAATTAAAAACTGAATACAGATTTATAAATGAATCAATATTATCTTGTTTATCTAAAGTAAATAATGAAAAAAGATTATCAACTGGATTAAAAGAACTAAGAGTATTCTTAAGTTCTGTTAATAAATACTCGGAAAGTATATATAAAGCTACTATTACTGAGAATTCAGATGGTAGAACTTTAGTTGTTAGAGATGTTAATAGACCTAAGATGAAGGTTAGAACAATGTTTCATAAAGTTGCATAAAGATGATGAATATCATCTTTTTTTATTAGTTGGAATTTTATTGGTTTTAATATATAATTGTATTAGGTGGTAATATGGAAAATGAATTTGATTCTTTACTTGATTTGTATAAAAAGGTATATCCAGCATTATCTACAAAGAAAAGAGAAGTATTTAAGTTAGGTAGAACCTATATACAAGAAGAAGATATATGGAATTGTCTAAAAGAGACAAAGTGGAAAATAAGTAATAATTTAACTTTATCTGAAATGGTTAATGATATATTAGAATGCAATATGGATATGTTAGATAATTATATTAAAAAACAAATATCTTTGATTGAAAGAAAAGTTAATTTAGATGAATAATAGGAAGTGATATGATGATCGAACAGCAAGATACAATTAATATTAATGATGTTATTGAAAATGCAAGTAAATATATTGATGATAATTCTCAGATAGAGGTTATTAAAAAAGCATATGAATTTGCAATTAAATACCATGATGGTCAAAAGAATACAAATGGAGAAGACTATATAGTTCATCCATTGAATGTTGCAAATATTTTAACAAAAATAAAAGCAGATTATATAACTCTTGCTGCTGCATTATTACATGCAACTGATTGTGATAATGAAGTAGAAGAGCTTTTTGGTGTGGAAATAACTAAGATAATTAAAGATGCAAGAAAGATCTCTAAGATACCTCTTTCTACTAATTCAGAATATTTAATTAATTATTATAAGAAGATATTAATAGGTATATGTGAAGATGTAAGAATAATAATATTGAAATTAGCAGATAGATTACATACTATGAGAACTTTATATTCATTATCAGAAGAAGTACAAAAACAAAAATCTAAAGAGACTTTAGAAATTCTAGTACCAATTGCAAATCATCTTGGTATTCACTATATAAAGAGTGAACTTGAAGATTTATGTTTAAGGTATTTAAAACCAGATGTATATTATGATATTGTTAAAAATTTAAATAATACAAAGATTGAAAGAGATAATTCTATTGTTGAAATGAAACTTAAAATCGCTGATATATTGAATGAGAATGGTATTAAGAATGAAATAAAGGGTCGTAGTAAGTCAATATACAGTATATATAATAAGATGGAGAACGGTAAGAGATTTAATGAAATATATGATATTTTAGCACTTAGAGTATATGTTGAAACAGAATCCGAATGTTATTTAGCATTAGGATTGATACATTCTAAATTTAAACCTCTATCAAAGAGATTTAAAGATTATATTGCAATGCCTAAAGATAATATGTATCAATCTTTGCATACTACTATTTTTGGTATTGATGGACAATTATTTGAAGTTCAAATAAGAACTAATACTATGGATCAAATTGCAGAATATGGTATTGCATCACATTGGGCTTATAAGGAAAAAATAGATGTAGGAGAAGCAACTAAGAATTTTTGTGAGCAAAAGTTACAATTCTTTAGATCAGTAATTGATAAAAATGAAAAGATGACTAATGAAGATATTATGGAAACAATTAAGTCAGAATTAGATGATAATGATATATATGTCTATACTCCAAAAGGAGATGTAATACAGTTACCAAAAGGATCTACTCCTATAGATTTTGCATATAGAGTACATACGGAAATAGGAGACAAGATGATTGGTGCTATTGTAAATGATTCGATAGTGTCTCTAGATTATGAATTAAAAGATGGCGATGTTGTTAAAATAAATATTAATAAAAATTCTAAAGGTCCAAGCAAAGAATGGGTTAACATGGCAAAAACATCACAAGCAAGAGATAGAATAAAATCTTTCTATACTAAGATTGATAAGAAAGATACCGTTAAAAAAGGACAAGAAATATTAGAAAAAGAATTAAGAAAGCAAAAGATTGCATTCAATGATTTTTATACTGAAGAGAATTTAAAACACTTATTAGAAGAATTAGTTGAAGATGATATGGAAGATGTTTATCTTGGAATTGGTAATAATAAATATACTCCAATATATATTATAAATGTCATATTTAAAGAAGAGAGAAGTAAAGAAGAAAAAATATTGGAAAGAGTAGTATCTGGTAATATATTGAAACACAAGAATAAGAATGATGTAATTGTTAGTAATATTGATGAAATTAAGGTTACTTTGGCTAGTTGTTGTAAACCAATTAAAGGTGATGAAATTATTGGTTATATAACAAAAGGTAATGGTATAACAGTACATAGAAACATCTGTCATAATATTGCAGATACTGATGAAAGAATAATTGATGTAAAATGGAATGAAGGTAATGGTAGTAAGTATTCAACAAATTTAGTTATAAGAGCTACTAAGAAAGAGAACTTATTATTGGATATAATTGGAAAAGCATCTACCTCTGATGTTACTATTGAAACTATAAATACTATTAATAATGATGAACTAATTACATATGATTTAATTATATTAGTAGAAGATACTGATAAATTAGAAAAATTTATGACTAATATTAGAAAAATATCTGATGTTTATGAAATAGAAAGAATAATAAAATAATGAAAATATAATTAAAACATGTTATAATTATTTTGATAATAATACAGATTAAATTTGTTTCTAGGAGGGTTATTATGATACAAAAACCAAAGGGAACTAAAGATATATTTGGAGAAGAAGGAAAGCAATTTATTTTTCTTCAAAATTTAATGAGCAGTTTATGTGAAAATTATAATTATAATTTTATAAAGACTCCTACGTATGAACATACTGAGTTATTTCATAGAGGTGTTGGAGAGACAACAGATATAGTTACAAAAGAAACATATGATTTTAAGGATAGATCTGATAGAGAAATTACTTTAAGACCAGAGGGAACTGCTGGAGTAATAAGAAGCTTTATTGAAAATAAAATGTATGCAAATGCAGAACAACCAGTTAAGTTGTATTATTTTTCTTCTGCTTTTAGATATGAAAGACCTCAATCTGGTAGATTAAGAGAACATACTCAATTTGGAGTAGAGGTACTTGGAAATGATAGTCCAATGATTGATGCAGAAATTATTAGTTTAGCAGTTAATGTTTTAAGTATTATCGGATTAAAAAATATAGTTGTTAAAATTAATTCATTAGGTGATACTGAATCCAGAAAAGAATACAGTAAGAAGTTAGTTGAACATTTCACTCCAAGAATAAAAGAATTATGCGAAGATTGTCAAAATAGAATAAATAAAAATCCACTAAGAATACTTGATTGTAAGGTTGATTGTGAACATGAATTAATGAAAACAGCACCTAAAACAATTGATTATTTAAATAAAGAAAGTTTAAGTAGATTTAAAAGATTACAAGAGTACTTATATGCTCTAGAAATCGATTATGTAATTGATACTAATATAGTTAGAGGATTAGATTATTATTGTCATACTGTATTTGAAATACAAGCAGATATAGAAGGTTTTGGATCACAAAATACATTATGTGGCGGTGGAAGATACAATAATTTAGTTGAAACTCTTGGAGGACCAGAAACACCAGGAATGGGATTTGGAATGGGTATAGAGAGATTGCTTCTAGCTATTAATAATGAGAATATTAATTTATTTAGTGATGATAGAATTGATTTATATATAGCAAATTTATCAGAAGAACCAGAAGAAGTATTTTCAATTGTAAATTCTCTTAGATTAAATGGATACAAAGTTGAAACTGATTATCAAGGAAGAAAATTAACTAATCAATTTAAATCTATTGAGAGATTAAATCCAAAATACTTTGTAGTAATTGGTGATGATGAATTAAAGAGTGGAAAAGTTAAAATAAAAGATAATGATACAAAAGAAGAAACAGAAATGGATATATTTGATATTTCTGACTTTCTTAATCTTAGATAGGAGATATTATGAAGATATTTGTAAGAGATATTGGTAAATATGTAGATAATGATATTATATTCTCTGGTTTTATAGATAATATTAGAGATTTACAATATGTACAATTTGTAATATTAA
>CAYRHA010000029.1:0-6908 GCA_964424005.1 uncultured Muribaculaceae bacterium | reverse complement strand
AGAAGCTTTAATTACAGAGGACCAAAAAAGGAAATTATCAAAAAATGAAACAAATTGAAATATATAATTATGCAAAAAAACACGGAGTAGATGAAAAATTATGTTCATATTTATTGAAGCATCATATTCATATAAAGGAAGATGGTGCTTTAAACAAATTTAAAGCCTTAAAATTTAAAATAGCAATTAACAAATTGAAACATATGCCAATTCAATATATAATTGGTAATGTAGACTTCTATGGATACACTTTTAAAGTTAATAAAAACACACTAATACCTAGATTTGAAACAGAGCAACTAGTAGAACAAACACTAAAATATATAAAAGAAAAGTATAAAAATAAGAATATTGAAGTTTTAGATCTTTGCACAGGATCTGGATGCATAGGTATAACATTAAAAAGGGAAATACCTTCTTTAAGCGTAACAATTACAGATATTAGCAGAAAGGCTTTAAAAGTAGCTAAAAAGAATGCAAAGAATTTAAATATTAAAGTAGTTAAATCAAACTTATTAAAAGAATTAGTAAAGAAAAACAAAAAGTATGATGTAATTATAAGTAACCCGCCGTATATAAGCAATGATGAAATAATTGAAGATATTGTTAAGAATAATGAACCCAATATAGCATTATTTGCAGAAAACGATGGTTTATACTATTATGAAAGAATATTAAAAGATATAAATAAGATTATAAATAAAGATTTTGTAGTAGCATTTGAAATAGGAAGCAAACAAAAACAAAAAGTAACTGATTTAGTCCATAAACATATGAATAATATAGATATAGTATCAAAAAAAGACTTACAAAACAGAGATAGAATGATATTTATATTTAACAAAAAAGTGTAAAACTTGACAAATGTACTAAAAAGCATATAATACACTGCATAAAATGTTATTGGTTTAAGGAGGGGAAAATTATGGAAAAGAAAATTAATTATTCCAAAGTAGAATATGTTGTTGTGGATGATGCACAAAAAGAGATTATGTGTGCAATTAATATTGGTAGCAAATATGAGAAAAACAAATTCACTAGTGAAGAGCTACCTGGTATTCCTTATTCAAAAGAAAAATATGACGAAATTGTAATGAAAATGAAAAAGATCATTAAAATAGATGAAGTAAAAACGAAGAAAAACGAAGAAGTGGTTGCACTTAAAGTTAATTATGCAAATAATTCAGAAGCAAAATTTTTTCCAATTAAGTGTAGACAAACTCTTGAAGATCTATTAAAAAAGCATACTGAGATTTTAAAAATGAAAAAAGAAAAAACAAATGCAGCTTTATTAACAGCTGGAATATGGGGTGTTGGTGTTGCTTTTCTAGCAGGTTTAACATACTGCGGTATAAAACTTGTAAAGGAATCAATTTACAATCATAAAAATATAGATTTTAAAGATCCAAATGAAACAGAAGAACAATATGAAGATGAAATTGAATTAAATGCAGATAAATTATATGACGAATTAGTTGCAAAACAAAATCGTATAGTTGATAAAGAAGTACTATCTAATATAATTATGGGACTTAATGGTAACTATAATTTCATTAAATATGTTGGAAATGAAGAAATTGCATTAAATGAGGAAGAATCAAAAACCATGATTGACAAAGTATTAAACGAACTTGCAACAATAACAGATAATAATATGGAAAAAGAATCAAAAGTAGTTAATTTATCAAATTACATATTAAATGAAGATGGCAAAAATATTTCTCGTAAATTAGAAGATAAAGTGCAAGAATTAAAAAACGAATATGATCATCCAACAAACGAAAATAAATTTGATGAACTAAAAGCAGAGCTATTGAAATCCTCAGTTGATATAATGGGCGGAGATATATATAAAGGCTTGGATTCATTGGTTAAAGTATATAGCTCAATAACTTCTGATCAAGCTATAGCAAAGTGGTTTAATGGAACAGAACGTTATGAAAGAGAAAACAACGGAGAAGTTAAAACATATTTCTATAAATATTATGTTAATGACAATAATCAAGCAATATTACCAATTAAAATCGATTCATATGGGAATCTAATGTTCTACGATTTAAACGGAACAAGATATAGTACAACACAAGTAATGAATTTTGATGAAAAAGGACAAGGTAAATATTTGAATGACGTCAGACAACTAGCAGTATTCGGATTTGAAAATGATGTATTGTTTGCTAAAGAAAACATCGAAGAGAAATGTAATGAAGAAAATCAAGCAATTAAATTAAATTAGTTAAGCATTGTAAAAGCAATGCTTTTTGTTTGACTTTATAATCTATTCATAATACTATTAACTTAGGAAGTGATAAAGTGGTAAACTCTATTAGTATTTTAAATAACGCAAAAATAAACAAGTATGCAATACCGCAATTTAATATAAATAATTTAGAATGGACTAAATATATATTGGAAGAATGTCAACAAATGAGTTCGCCAGTTATTTTAGGTGTGAGCGAGGGTGCAATTAAATATATGGGTGGATATGATACCGTGTCATGTGTTGTTAAAACCCTAATAAATGATCTTAAAATAACTATCCCAGTTGTTTTACATCTAGATCATGGTTCATCAATAGAATCATGTATAAATGCTATTGAATCAGGTTTCACATCGGTAATGATAGATGCTTCCAAATATGAAATAAATGAAAATATTAGAATTACTCAAGAAGTAGTAGAATATGCAAAATTAAAAAATGTCAGTGTAGAAGCAGAAATAGGACATATTGGTGGTGCAGAAGATGCAGAGGGCAATAGCATTATGTTTGCTACTGTTGAAGATTGCATAAAAATGTGGAAGAATACAGAAATAAATTCATTGGCACCTGCATTAGGTAGTGTCCACGGTTTATACAAAGGTGAACCTAATTTAAATTACAAACTAATGAAGGAAATTAATGATTTGATTGATATTCCTTTAGTATTACATGGCGGAACAGGAATAAATGATGAAAAAATAAGAGAAGCAATAAGCAATGGTACATCAAAAATAAATATTAATACTGAATTACAAATTGAGTGGTCTAAATCAATAAGACAATATTTAAATGAAAATACAGAGGTTTATGATCCGAGAAAGATAATATCATCTGGTGAGAAAGCAATGAAAGAAGTGGTTAAAAATAAAATTGTGTTATTTAATAGCGTTGATAAAGCAGGAAAAAGGTGAGCGCATGGACAAATTAATAATAGAAGGCGGACATATACTTACTGGTACCGTTAAAATTAGCGGTGCAAAGAATAGCGCGGTTGCTTTAATACCAGCCGCTATTTTATGTGATGAGGAAGTAAAAATAGCAAATATACCAAACATTTCTGATATTGATGCACTAATTGAGATATTAGAATATCTTGGGGCAGAAGTAAAAAGAGATAAAGGCATAATTACAATTAATTCTAGGAACATTAAAAACAGAGATATTCCAGAAGATATATCTAAAAAATTAAGAGCATCATATTATTTTATGGGTGTTTTACTTGGTAAATATAATAAGGTTAATATGTATTTTCCTGGAGGATGTAATATAGGTAATAGACCAATTAATTTGCACTTAAGTTCTTTTGAGTCCCTTGGAGCAAAAGTTAGTGAAAATAAAAATAAATATTCAATATGTGCAGAGAAACTAGTTGGAACAACAATATATTTAGATATAGCTAGTGTGGGAGCTACAATAAATACTATATTTGCAGCAGTTAAAGCAAGTGGTATGACAATAATAGAAAATGCAGCAAAAGAACCAGAAATAGTAAATGTTGCAACTTTCTTAAACAATATGGGAGCAAAAATAACTGGTGCAGGAACAAGTGAAATAAGGATAACTGGTGTTAATTATTTACATAAGTGTTATGATGAGGTTATTCCTGATAGAATAGAGGCAGGAACATATGTAATAGCTGCCGCTATGATAGGAAAAAATGTAAGAATAACAAATGTAATACCAGAGCATTTAGAAGCATTAACATTGAAGTTAATTGAGTCTGGAGTAGATATAAAAATTGGTGATGATTATTTCATAGTATCAAGTATTGAAAGACCAAAACCTATAAATATAAAAACAATGATATTCCCTGGTTTTGCAACAGATTTGCAACAACCTATCTCTGGGTTCTTAACTCAATGTTATGGGAAGAGTTTAATAGAAGAAACAATATATGAAAACAGATTCCAAAATCTAGAATATCTAAAAAAAATGGGAGCAGACATTGAAATAAAAGATAAAAAAGCATATATAAAAGGAAAAACAGAATTAATAGGAACAGAAGTAGATGCAACAGATTTAAGAGCTGGGGCTTGTTTAGTTCTTGCTGGATTAATAGCAAAAGGAAAAACAACGATAACAAATGTTAATCATATATTAAGAGGATATGAAAACATTAAAGAAAAATTAGAAAAGCTAGGGGCAAAGATAACGATAGAATAAAAGATATTGCTAAAAATCAAAACAATTGTTATAATAGAAAAAGTTTTTATATCTATGATTAAGTATTAATCATGGCGAAAGGAGAATATCATGAAGAGAGAAAGCATATATAAAGATACAAAAGTAATGTGTGCATGTGGAGAAACTTTTGAAACAAAATCAACTAAAGACGAAATACATGTTGAAATTTGTTCAAAATGCCATCCGTTTTTTACAGGAAAACAAGCAAGGACTTCAAAAACAGGTCGTGTAGAAAAATTTAATAAGAAATATAATTTAGAAAGTAAGTAAGAAGTAGAAATTTTCTACTTTTTTTATTAAACAAATGATGATATAATTTAAATGGTGATAATATGAAAATTGGTTGTACATCAGATCATGGCGGTTATAAATTAAAAGCAAGAATAATTAAATATTTAAATAATTTGGGGTATGAAATGGTTGATTATGGAACAAATTCAGAAGATCCGGTTGATTATCCAGATTATGCATTTTTGCTTTGTAAGAATGTAGTTGAGAATAATGTGGACTTTGGTATTGCAATATGTAAAACAGGAATTGGTATGTCTATTGCTTGTAATAAAGTAAAAGGCATTAGATGCGCAAAACTTAATAACGTAAATGATGCAATTTGTGCAAAAACACACAATAGTGCTAATGTCATTTCGTTAAGCGGCACGGTGTCATTTAGACTAGTTAAAAAAATAATTACTAGTTTTATTCAAAGTGAAAACGCAAGTGAAATGAGACATCTACAAAGAATTAATAAAATAAAGGTATACGAAAATGAACATTAAGATATTATTGTATATAATGTTTATTCCACTATGTATATGGATGATGCTGTCGTTGAAGATTGAACATTTATTTAAAAATGGTAATATTAATCAAATTAAAGTTTTTTATTTTGTAATGTCATTAGTAATTTCTTACTTGCTTGTAAACTTTGTGTTTGATATTTATGAAGTAGCAAAAATAGTAAGCTAAATCTTTACTCTTTTTTTTTATTCATAAATATGTAATAATATAGATGAAGGTGATTTGCATGACGTTTGGTAGAATATTATTAATAATAGCCGTTACTTTCATTACATCAGTTGCAATAACACCATTGATAAAGAAATTGGCTTTTCATATTAACTGTGTAGATAAACCAAACAAAAGAAGAATAAACAAAGTAGTTATGCCCACATTAGGGGGACTTGCGATATTTATTAGTTTTTTACTTGGCTATATGCTATTTTGCGATAAAAGTGCTGAAATGATTCCGGTATTAATTGGAGGCACAATAATAATTATTTTGGGTATAGCGGATGGTATTAATCCCATGCGTGCAAGATATAAGCTATTGGGACAAATTGCTGCAGCATTAGTAGTAGTATTATATGGCCAAATGCTTATTACAGACTTAAATGCATTCGGATTTTCAATTAATTTTGGTATATTTGCGTATCCTCTTACGATATTATTTATTGTAGGAATGATCAACGCAATTAACTTAATAGACGGTCTAGATGGGTTAGCATCAGGTATAAGTTCAATATACTTTTTAACAATAGGTATAATTGCAATGATATTGAATAAGATTGGTGGATTAGATATAAAACTATCATTTATAATGTTAGGTGCAACTTTAGGCTTCTTAGTTCACAATTTTTATCCAGCAAAAATATATTTAGGCGATACAGGTTCAATGTTCTTAGGATTTATAATATCTATTATTGCATTATTTGGTTTTAAGAATGTAACATTAACATCTTTAATAATACCAATATTAATAATGGGTATACCAATATTTGATACTGTGTGTGCAATAATTAGAAGAGTAATAAATAGAAAACCAATAGGAGAGGCAGATAAAGAACATTTACATCATCAGCTTTTAAATATGAATTATAGTCATAGAACAACAGTAATAATAATATATTTAATTGATATGCTATTTGCTATTGCGTCTATAATATTCGTTTTGAAAAACAGAAGCTTAGGAATATTCATATATGTAGTAATATTCGTAATTGTAATATGGATTATTACGAACACAAGCATACTAATTAATAAGAATAATAATAAAAGGAGGAAAAAATGAGATACGATATCAGAGGGAAAGATATCAAAATCACGAAATCAATTGATGAGTACATAAGAAGTAAAGTAGATAAATTAAACAAATATTTCAACGAACCACAAAATATGTTAACTAATGTCCTAATAAAAGTTAACAATAGAGTACAAAAAATTGAAATAACAATTTATACTGATAACTTTACTTTAAGAGCAGAAGACAGTAACAACGACTTGTATGCTGCTATCGACAATGTACAACAAAAACTTGAAAGACAAATTAATAAATGCAAACAAAAACTTTCTAGAATAAACAAAGAGAAAGTAAAAGAATTTATGCTTGCATATGATGTAGAAACTGTTGAAGACGAAGAAAAGGTAGTAAAGAGGAAGAAGCTTGAAACAAAACCAGTTAGCGAAG
>CAYRHA010000028.1:0-7354 GCA_964424005.1 uncultured Muribaculaceae bacterium | reverse complement strand
TCTTATTAATACTGATTGAAAATATATTTCCACCAATACCATCAGAAGTTATATTAACATTTGGTGGTTTTATGACCACCTACACAAATTTAAGCATAGTTGGTGTAATAATAGCATCGACAGTAGGAGCCTTCGCAGGAGCCTTAATATTGTATTATGTGGGCAGATTATTATCTCCTGAAAGAATTGAAAAGATATTAAGTGGAAAAATTGGAAAGATATTGCACTTTAAGAAGTCAGATGTTGATAAAGCATGTGTATGGTTCAATAAAAAAGGAAAGAGTACTGTATTGTTTTGTAGATGTATACCAATAGTTAGAAGCTTAATTTCAATACCTGCTGGTATTTCTAAAATGAATATGGGATCTTTCTGTTTAATGACTCTAATTGGAACTGTTATATGGAATACTGTGTTAGTATTTCTTGGTGTAATAGTTGGATCATCATGGAAGAATATTGTTGAAGGAATTGATATATATAAAAATATAATACTAATTGCATTATTAATTGGAGCAATAATTGTAACAGTATTAATTATTAAAAAAAGAAAGAGAAACTAATTGTTTCTCTTTTTAAATACATATAATTTGCTAAGTATATAATTTAATATTAATATTACTACTTGTAACATTAATTTTGCAATCATATCATTTACTTTTAATAAAGAAACTAATATGAACATTAAGAGTATTTCTAATAACAATGTAGTGATTCTTGAACCAATAAACTTTATGAATTCTTCTAATATGTTGTTTTCTTTACTTTTAAATACATATTTTTTGTTAACTATAAATGCAAACGATACTGCTAGAATCCACGATAATGTTGTATTAACATAGTAATATGGTATTATAAATCTCAACAAATAATAACTTAATATACTTACTAATGTTGTTAACGCACCAGCAATAACATAATTAATTATTTCCTCGTGTTTTTTATATAATTTATATGCTTTTGTATCTCTAAATTGTTTCATATACACCTCTTAAATATTATAGCATTTGTGTTTTTTTAATACAATAATTAATATTGTTGATATTATAATAAATTAGTGATAAACTTATGATATAAAAATAGGAGGAAATATGAAAAAGAAGATGACTAATAAAAAGAGCAATGCTACTAATTGTGGGTTACTTACAATATTAATTGCTTCAACATTTACAATAGTTGTATTAGCACTAACAATAGTATATTTAATTCTTAAATAAATCTTAAAAAGATTTATTTTTTATTTGTAATTATACTAAAACATGTATGGTATAATTATTTTATTAAGGATTGTGATATTATGTACAAATTTGAAGAAAATATAAGTATTGAAGAATATGATAATTATTATGAGAATTATAGTAAAGCGCCAATAACACAAGACTATGCTTGGGCGAAGGTAAAAGATAATTTTGACAACCTAAGATGTGGGCTTTATAAAGATAATAAATTAATAGCAGTTGCACTAGTATTAATTAGAAAATTACCTTTTAATTTAAGATTATTTTATATACCAAGAGGTTATCTAATTGATTTTTCAAATAAGGATGACTTAAAAGAATTTACTAATAATATTAAATTGCTTGCTAAGAAATATAAAGCTTATTGTATTAAAATAGATCCATATATATCATTTTATGAAAAAAGATATAGTAGTGATGAGACTTATAATTATTTTAGTGAGAATCACGATATAGCATTTAATAATTTAAAAGAAATTGGATATAAACATAAAGGATATAAGAAAGAGGTAAGTGCATACTTTCAACCAAGATTTACAATGGTAGTGCCTTTAATTGACAAAGATAATAATTTTGTAACTGAAGATAAACTATTAAGTATGATGAAGAAGAATACAAGGAATTATTTAGGTAATTATCAGACTGAAAAAGGTGTATTTTTTACTGAATCTAATGATATAAATGATTTAGATGAATTTGTTTCTATATTAAACAAAACAGAGTCTAGAAAAAAAATATTATTAAGATCAAAAGCATACTTCATTAAAATGATGGAGTCTTTTAAAGAGAGAGCTATTTTGTTTTTTGGTAAAATTGATTTAAACAAATATATTGAATTTATTGATAAATCATTATTAAATGAAACAGTTGATAAAGAATATTATTCAATTCAAAGAGAAACAGCTGTAAAATTAATAAAAGAAAAAGGAAATATTGTAACTACTTCAGCATCTATTGTATTATTTCCAAAAAACAAAACAGGACTAAAGATGGCAGAATTTTTATATGCAGGAAATGATACTTCTATATTTCCAAATTTAAAAATTAATAATGGATTAACATTCTACAGAATATTATATTGTTTAAAAAATAAGATCCATTATGCGAATCTCGGTGGGGTAGATGGATCTTTAGAAGATTCATTATCAATATTTAAATCGAAATTTAATCCATTAGTAATAGAATTTATTGGAGAATTTGATTTACCAGTAAATAAATTTATATATGCTTTTGTTAGTACATTTGAAGGTATTGCAAAAAAGATATATAAAAGACTAGTTGCATTAAAACATAAGAGTAATATGCTATAATATATTAGAAATAGGGTGATTTTATGAAGAATGATTCATTATTAGAATTTAATATACTTGAAGAAGGGCAATTGTTAGAATATCTATATAACAATGTAAAGAACAAATCAAAGAACAATATAAAATCACTTCTAAATAGAAAGAATGTATTGGTAAATGATAAACCAATTACGCAATTTGATTATAAATTAATAAAAGGTGATATTGTAACAATTATGCTAAAACAAATACTTGATAAAAAGTATCATAGATTATTAGATATATTATATGAAGATGATGAAATAATTGTTATCAATAAACCTTATGGATTGCTATCTATTTCAACTGAGAAGGAAAAAGAGAACACAGCATATAAACTAGTCATGGAGTATTTAAAACACAAGAATCCTGGAAATAAAGTGTTTGTAGTGCATAGATTAGACAAAGATACTTCTGGTATTCTTATGTTTGCTAAAAATGAGGATATTAAGCACTTGTTGCAAGATAATTGGAATTCCATTGTAAAAGTAAGAGGCTATGTAGCAGTGGTTGAAGGAAATGTAGAAAAGGATGAAGATAAAATAGTTTCATATCTTAAAGAATCAAAGACACAAGAAGTATATTCTTCAAGAGATGATGATGGGAAAATAGCAATAACTAGTTATAAAAAGATAGATCATAATAAATATTTTTCACTATTAGATATAAAGATAGAGACGGGCAGAAGAAATCAAATAAGAGTGCATATGAGAGATATTAAACACCCGGTTCTTGGTGATAAAAAATATGATTCAACAAAGAATATATTGCATAGATTATGTTTACATTCATATATATTAGAGTTAGTACATCCGATTACAAATAAAATAATGCATTTTGAAACTCCAATACCAAATGAATTTAAGAGTATTTTTAAAAAATAGAAAGGATTGATAATATGAAGACAGATATTGAAATAGCACAAAATTCAATAATAAAGAATATTAAAGATATAGCAGAAGCTATTAATTTAAATGAAGATGATATTGAATATTATGGAAAATATAAAGCAAAAATTAATATAAAGAATATTAATTCTAATAAAAATGGTAAATTAATATTAGTTACCGCAATGAGCCCAACAAAGTTTGGAGAAGGTAAAACTACAACTAGTATTGGATTAGCAGACTCATTAAATAAGATAAATAAAAATACAATTCTATGTTTAAGAGAACCATCATTAGGTCCTTCTTTTGGAATGAAAGGTGGAGCTTGTGGTGGAGGATATGCACAAGTTATTCCAATGGATGATATTAATCTTCACTTTACTGGAGATTTGCATGCAGTAACATCTGCACATAATTTAATTGCAGCAATTATTGACAATTCAATATATCAAGATAATTTGCTTAATATAGATCCTACTAAAATAACTTGGAAAAGAGTTGTTGATTTAAATGATAGAGCTTTAAGAAAGATAACTGTTGGACTTAGTGATAAACCGAAGTCAATATCTAGAGACAGTGGTTTTGATATAACTGTTGCATCTGAAATTATGGCAATACTATGTTTATCAAATGACTTAATGGATTTAAAAAAAAGAGTATCTAAAATTATAATTGGTTATACATATGATGATAAACCAATTACAGTACATGATTTAAAGATTGAAGGCTCAATTGCATTATTATTAAAAGATGCTATTAAACCAAATTTAGTACAAACATTAGAGAATACGCCAACTATAATACATGGTGGACCTTTTGCTAATATTGCACATGGTTGTAATAGTATTATTGCTACTAAAACAGCATTAAAATTAGCTGATTATGTGGTAACAGAAGCAGGATTTGGAGCAGATCTTGGAGCAGAAAAATTCTTTGATCTAAAGTGTAGACTCGGAAATCTTACTCCTAATGCAGTTGTAGTAGTTGCAACATTAAGAGCATTAAAAATACATGGTGGAGTAAGTTTAGAAGATGTAAACATTGAAAATAAAAATGCAATTAAAATCGGACTTGAGAATCTAAAAAGACACATTTCAAATATAAATAAATACAACGTAAAAAGTGTAGTTAGTATTAATGTATTTGAAAATGATAGTGAAAGTGAATTAAACTTCTTAAAATCTGAATTAGATAAATTAGGTATTACATCTTCTCTATGTTATGTATTCTCTAAAGGTTCAAGTGGGGGAGTAGACTTAGCTAATAAAGTTATTGATATAGTAAATGAAGATAAATCATTATTTAAGCCATTATATGAACTAAATTTACCAATAAAAGAAAAAATTGCAACTATTGCAAAAGAGATATATGGAGCATCAAATGTTACATTCTCTGATGAAGCAGAAGGTATAATTAGTAAAATTAATAGTATGAATTTAAATGAATTGCCTATATGTATTGCTAAAACACAATATTCATTTTCAGATAATGAGAAGCAATTAGGTGTTCCTACTAATTTTGAAATTAATATAAGAGAAATTAATATTTCTTCTGGTGCTGGATTTATAGTTTGTATTGCAGGAAACATAAGAACTATGCCTGGTTTACCAAAGATTCCAGCAGCAGTAAATATTGATATTGATGAATTCGGAAAAATTACTGGATTATTTTAAAAATATATTTATCTTTTATATAAAATGTGATAAACTTATTAAGTATATTAGAGTTTTATTTTTAATGGAGGAATGTGTATGAAATTAAATTTAAAAAATTTCTTTAAAGCTAAAGAAAGTGAAACAGTTGAGGATGAATATTATAATTTAAATGCTGAAGATGCTTTAAAAGATGCAAATGGAGAGGGTAGGAAGCTAATACTTCTTGAACCTCGTGCTTTTTCAGAGTCTCAACAAATAGCAGATCACTTAAAAAATAGACACACAGTAGTTGTTAACTTTAAAAGAGTTACTACTGATCAAGCTAAAAGAATTATAGATTTTATTTCAGGAACTATATATGCAATAGGTGGAGAATTACAAAAAATAGGTGGGGGAATATTTCTATGTACACCTAAAAACATTAGTGTTCAAGGTAAGATTACAGATGAAGATAATAAAGAAAAAGTACATGATAATAGTGATTTAGATATAGAGTGGTAGTAATTAATAGTAGTATCTGAGGTGAGATAATGGATAAATTTAGAAAATCATTTAGAGGATATGATTCAACAGAGGTAAATGAGTTTTTAGATGGCATAATTAGCCAAGTAGAAAAGATTGTATCTGATTTAAAAGATAAGGATAAAACTATTTTAAGTCTACAAGATACATTATCTAAATATAAATCAATTGAGCATACTTTAAATGTTTCAGTTATCAATGCCCAAGAGAATGGCGAAAGAATTAGACAAATGGCCAAACAAGAAGCAGATATGATTATTAGTGAATCAAGAAGAAATTCAAATAAGATAATTAGTGATTCACTAGTTAGAGCAGAAAAATTACAATATGATGCTGAATTATTAAAAAAGAACATTTCATTGTTTAAAAAAAGAGTTAGAACAATGTTAGAACAACAAATAGAGTTAGTTGATGAAATGGACAAAGAAAATTATTAATCAAAAGATAGAGACGATATATTGTTTAATTTAAAGAGAACTTATGTTGGTGAAAATAAGTATTAAATAATATATAAATCACTCTTGATGATTCTTTCTGAATATTTAAGAAAGAACGTTTACTACGTTATAGTATTGAGTGCATATTTATTATGAATTAAGGTGGTACCGCGCTAACTACGTCCTTATTATTGAGGATGTTTTTTTATAATTAGGAGGATAATATGAGTAAAATATTTGAACAATTAAGTAAAGAGAAAGTAAGTGTTAATGAAGATAAATTATCACTTGAATGGCAAAAAGATAATTTATTAAATAATACAATTAAAAACAGAGATAATAAAGAAAACTTTGTTTTTTATGAAGGCCCTCCAACAGCAAATGCTATGCCTGGAATACATCATGTATTATCTAGAGTATTAAAAGATACTGTATGTAAATATAAGACTATGGCTGGTTATAGAGTACTTAGAAAAGCAGGATGGGACACTCATGGATTACCAGTAGAAATTGAAGTAGAAAAAGCATTAAAACTATCAAATAAAAAAGAAATAGAAGAATATGGAATTGAGAAATTTAATTCTGAATGTAAAAAATCAGTATTTAAAAATAAAGATGCATTTAGTGATATGACAAGAAGAATGGGTTACTTTATTGATTTAGAAAATCCATATATAACTTTTGATAATAATTACATTGAAACTGAATGGTATATTTTAAAGAGATTCTTTGAAGAAGGATATTTATATGAAGGTCATAAAATATTACCATATTGTACTAGATGTGGAACTGGACTAGCATCTCATGAAGTAGCACAAGGCTATATTGAAATTGATGTTGATACAGTTATTGTACCAATGAAAGTAAAAGATAAGAATGAGTACTTTTTAGTATGGACTACAACACCTTGGACACTTCTTTCAAATGTAGCTCTTGCAGTTAATCCAAATTTTGAATATGCTAAGGTCGAATCAAAAGGCAATATCTTTATATTAGCAAAAGACTTAGTACATAAAGTTCTTGGAGAAGAAGCAAAAATACTAGAAACATTTAGTGGAAAATCATTGGAATATTTAGAATATGAACAATTAATACCTATACTAAAGACTGATAAAAAAGCATTCTATGTCACTTTAGCAGATTATGTAACTATGGAAGATGGAACTGGTATAGTTCATATTGCACCTGCATATGGTGAAGATGATTATATAGTTGGTAAAAAATATGATTTACCATTCTTAAATCCAGTTGGAGATGATGGTAAATATACAGATGGTCCTTGGAAAGGAT
>CAYRHA010000027.1:0-7385 GCA_964424005.1 uncultured Muribaculaceae bacterium | reverse complement strand
CGCAACTAGTATTACTCAATTACCTATAATAGAGAAAGCAATGAAATTGGTTAGTATATTTTGCAGAGAAGAAGCTGAGGTAATAATATATAAGAATGATATTATTGCTAGAGCTTTGCTTGAAATAATGTATAGTGGTGGGACTCCAATGCAAATAAGGGATCAAGTTTTTGCGGTTCTTTCAAATTTTAAAACTACTGATTTAAGTTTGGATGCTAAGGTTGCTATTCCAGGATGGATAAGAACGCTTAGACAATGTATGATTATAGATAAAGATGGTAAGATTGCAGATATTCAATTGGTTACTGAATTCTTGCAAAAATTTGTAAAAGAAGGATTAGAATTATCTTTGCCAAATGGATCTTATGCATATTCTTTAAATAATTTAAAGGAAGCTTTTGATTTTGCATTCATATCTGAGGGGTTATTAAAGAACAATAGGTTGTATGAAGAAGCAAATGTATTAAGAGTAAGATTACACTCACTAATTAATAGTGATTATAAGGATATATTTAATCATAAAGAGTTTTTAAATAGAGAACAATATATAACTAGATTGGTTACAACTAAAATGAATGAAAGAGCTCAAATTGTTAACTTTAATATTAATCATGTTGACGATCGTCTTGCAAAGACTATTGTTAAATTGTTATCAAAGATGTTATTTGAATACAGTGTATCTATTGAGGAAAGAGCAGCATTCCCTGTCCATTTAATACTTGAAGAAGCTCATAGATATGTACAAAATGATAATGATGTAAATATTCTTGGATATAATATATTTGAAAGGATTGCTAAGGAAGGCAGAAAGTATGGTGTTATACTTATTATGATGTCTCAAAGACCATCAGAAATAAGTGAAACAGCAATATCTCAATGTGCTAATTTCTTGATGTATAGAATGCAACATCCAAGGGATTTAAATTATGTAAAAGAAATGATACCAAATATATCTGAAGATACTATGAATAAATTTAGGTTATTGCAACCTGGTACATGCATCGCATTTGGTGCAGCATTTAAGATACCGGTGCTATTAAGAATGGATGTACCAAACCCACCACCATATAGTCAAAATGCAAATATAAATAAATATTGGTATGAATAAAGCATTGCTTTATTCTTTTTTTGTTGTAAACCCAATAAAAATATAGTAAAATATATTATGTTGTGAGGTGATATTATGGGAAGAGCATATGAAGTTAGAAAAGCAGATATATTAAAAACAGGAGCAGCTAAAGCAAAGATATATACCATGTACGCAAAGGAAATATATGCAGCAGCTAAGAAATCTATTGATGCAGATTCAAATCCCACTTTAAAGAGATTAATTGAAAAGGCTAAAAAAGAGCAAGTACCAAGTGATATAATTAAAAGAGCAATTGATAAAGTTAGTAATGGGGCAAATGAAACATATGAGAAATTAAGATATGAGGGTTTTGGACCTGTTAATTCAACTGTAATTATAGATGCTTTAACTGATAATGTGAATAGGACTGTTAGTATGATTAGAGGAGTATTCTCTAAAGCACATTGTAAGTTAGGTTCTTCTGGTGCAGTATCATATTTATATGATGATTGCTGTGTTTTAAGTTTTAAGGGATTAACGGAAGAACAAACTATTGAAGCATTGTTGATTGAAGAAGTAAATGCAGATATTGAGTTAGAAGATGACGCTGTTGTTTTATATGGAAATCCTCAAGATTTATTTAAAATTAAGAATGCAATGCTTTCTTATAAGAAAGATATTGTATTTGATACTGATGAAATAACTACTATTCCTAAGGAAAGAGTAGATTTAAATGGAGAAGATTTAGAACAATTTAAGAGACTAATACAACTATTGGACGATATTGAAGATATACAAAATGTATATCATAATGTAAATTTACAATAAGTGATTTATTCACTTATTTTTATTTGTTGATAAATAGGGTTGCTAATATTTGAAAAAAAAGTTAAAATATATGCATAAAGATGGTGATGTTATGAAAAATGTTTCTATTCTACCAGTTGACTCTTATGTTGTTGTAAATAAGTCAATAATAAATGATAATGATAGGAAGATTTTAACAATGCTTTACCAACCTATTATTGGTGGTATTGCAATTAATTTATACTTTTCTTTATGGGCAGATTTAAACAAACAAGAAGTAATGGGAAGAGAATATACACATCATCACTTAATGACTATTACTAAGTTAAGTTTAGAAGATATTGTAGTTGCAAGAAAGAAATTAGAGGCACTTGGATTGTTAAGAACATATTATAAATATGGAGAAGTAAATAATTATGTTTATGAACTTTATTCTCCAATAAGTGCAAGCGAGTTTTTATCAAATCCAATTTTATCTGTCTCTTTATATTCCTTTTTAGGAGATAAAGAATATGAATATATTACTAATTACTATAAAATTCCTAAAATTAATTTGACAAGTTTTGAAAATATAAGCACTAAGTTTAGTGATATTTATAACTTAGATATAAAGAAGATTAATGATGTTACACAAAAGAATATTCAATCTAAGGAGAAACTAGATTTGATTATTAATGAGACTGTAGATTTTGATTTTATAATTAGATCAACAAAAGGATTGTTAAATGAAAAATCTTTAACAAATAATATGAAGAAGTTAATAAATAATTTATGTTATTTGTATAATTTCGATGAAGTAACTATCTCAAATATCATTAAGAATTCTTTGAATGAAAAAGGTATAATTAGCGATATTGAACTTAAGAAGAATTGTAAGAATTATTATTCTTTTGAAAATAAAGGTAAAATACCTAATTTAGTTTATAAAAAGAGAAATACCGTTGCAAGTGATAACATAATTGATGGAAATTTAAGAGAGAAATTAATTAAATGTTTTGAAAGTAAAACACCATATGAGTTTCTAAAATCTAAATATAAAGGTGCTAAACCCACTAATAAAGATATTACTTTGTTAGAAACTCTTTTAACTGATCAAGAGTTAAATCCTGGTGTTATAAATGTATTGATAGATTATGTTATAAGAATAAATGATAGTAAATTGAATAAGAATTTAATAGAATCTATTGCTAGTCAATGGAAGATGCTTGGTATTGAAACTGTTTCAGATGCAATGAAACAAGCAGAGATTGAATATAAAAAACATAAAAATTATATACAATCAAAGAATGAAAAAGAAATGAAGTTTAATCCACAAGTTAAATTACCTCATTGGTATGGGAAAGATATTAAAAAAGAAGATATGACTATTGAAGAAGAACTAGAATTAAAAAATATGCTAAAAGAATTTAAGTAGGTGTTATATGAAGAAATTAAATAATATGGGTTTATTTAAAAAGAGAAATGATTTTAGTTTAGAGAGTGAATATATAAATGCACTAAAAGAAGATGATTTTAAGTCTTTAGTGAGCACTATTGATTTATCTAATGATGAGTTAATGAAGTATACATCCAGATTACAAATATGCAGTAAAGAGAAAAATAATTGTTCTAAATGCAAGTCATTAGATAAATGTTTAAATGAAGTAAAAGGATTTGCATTAACTACTACTCAAAATGAAGATAAGCTTTCTTTTGATTATACTGCATGTAAATATAAGAGAAATGATATTGAAGAACACAATAAAAATATATATTTAAATGCTGTTCCTGAATCAATTGCAACAGCTAAGATGAAAGAAATATATGTTAATGATAAAAATAGAAAAGAAGTTATATTGTGGTTACAAAAGTTCTTAAAAGAATATGATGTAAGTGGTAAGAATAAAGGTTTATATTTACATGGTAGCTTTGGATGTGGGAAGACATATTTAATAGCAGCGGCAATAAATGAATTATCTAAGAAGAATGTTAGAGGTGTTATATTATACTGGCCAGAGTTCTTAAGAGATTTAAAGGCTTCTTTTGATAGTTATTTTAGTGAGAAGTTTGAAGCAGCTAAGAGAGCTAAAATATTATTAATTGATGATATAGGTGCTGAAAATATGACATCATGGGCAAGAGATGAAATATTAGCACCAATTCTTCAATACAGAATGGATTCAAATTTAACTACTTTCTTTACATCAAATTTAAGCTTAAGTGATTTAGAAACACATTTAAGTGTTTCTAAAGGGAAAGTAGATTTATTGAAAGCCAAGAGGATTATAGAGAGAATTGACAAACTAAGTGATGTTATAGAAATGAATTCTGAGAATTTAAGAAAATAATTTTGGAAGGAGCACAGCATGACTTCAATAGTATTACATCAAAATGAATTTGGTAAAAAGGGTATTGACAAAGATATTAGTGAAATCAAAGAGCAATTACAATTAATTGAAGACTCTGAATTTTCAAATGTGGTATTTAAAGGCGTAGAGGAAGAATTAAAAAGGTTAAGAGAAACTGGTAAAGCAGATGACTATATTCTAAGTTTACTAGATTGTATTTTTGATGTAATAATTGAAAGAACATGTATTGATTATGAAACAATAATAATCAAGGTAAATGGATGTGCTCAAAAGATTAAGGGTATTAAGTTAGTACATTCTAAATCAAATGTTGAGTTTGATGATATGAGAACCTTGTTAAAAAGAACAGAGAAGAAGTTACATGATATATCTTTGTTTTTAAAAACCAGATATGAGAATATAGCAACTGATAAAGATTATTTGTTACTTAGTGAACTGGTTTTTAAAATTAAAGATGTAGGTTTATTCAATGATGTTGCACATCAAATACCGGGTTTATTGTTAGCAAAAAAGAATTGTGGTAGATATTTTTATGAAGATTTGGTAGAAAATTATATTAATCTAGTAGAGTCTGGAGATCAAAAAAATATGATTGAAATACTTTATTATGAAATAATAATAGATAGTTTTTTAGCAAAATACAATAGGAATTTTGCTAAAGTAAATGCTAAATTAGTAAGCTGTGTAAGCAAAGCAATTGAAAACATTAAAAGAATGAAAGACAATAAAAAGAATAAAGAAAGAAGATTATTCTTTCTTGAAGGGCTTAGAATAAAACTTAGAGGTATTGACTTAAATATAGATGAAAGATTGAATTATTTAAATAAGAAGTATGAAAAAGATAATCCTTTTATTGGAAAAATATGTTTAGACAATAGTATTCAAAGAGTAGATTTAACTCATCTATATTCTATAACTATTGATCCTGCCGGTTCGAAGGCTTTAGATCAAGCAATGTCATATAAAAAGTTAGATAATGGAAATAGTATTTTATATGTTCATCTTGCAGATCCAAATAGTTTTATAAAAGATGGTTCAGAGATGGATATGGAAGCACGAAAAAGAGCACATACTATATATGTACCTAGAGGTGAAGTAGTTACTATGTTATCAAAAGAATTGTGCTATGATAAATGTTCTTTGTTATGTTATGGTAATAAGGTAGCGGTAACATATTGTATCGAATTAGACAGCAGTTATAATGTTGTATCATATAATAGATTTAATAGTGTTGTTAAAATAGATGATAATTTTTCTTATAATCATGGTGATAAAATATTATTATCTAATGAGAGTACAAACTTATATATATTTTTAAAGCAATTAGAAGATATTAGTAATGAATTTGAAAAGCAAAGCAAGAGCAATAGATTAAAATCAAATTTAAATAAAGTAATTGAACATATCGATAATGACATTGATATTAATGATTGCGAAAAATACCAAACAAATAGTCAGAAGATTGTTTCAAACATTCTTTTGAAAGTGTGTGAATTAGAAGCCACTGCAGCATATGAAAAAGGTATACCTTATGTTTATCGAGTTCATGATAAAGTTGATTATAAAAAAGCAATAGCAGAAATAGATAATTTAAGTAGACTATTACATGAAAGAAATATTCCTGATTGTGAAGTAAAAAGAATGCTTAAAAAAACGGTATTTTCAAAATACAATTTAGCATATTTTTCTAGCAAAAATACTGGCCATGATGCCCTTGGTTTAGATTGTTTTGCTAGAGTAACATGCCCAATGGGTGACTATGCAGCATTGTATAATCAAAGAATAACTAAGGAGTTACTAATAAATAAAAATATAAAGGATAGTTCGGTTTATTATTATGAGGGTTATGTAGATGAAGTAGCTAAGGAATTAAATGCTAAAAAGGAAATAAATGAGAATTATGTAGAAGAATATGTAAAAATAAAAATTAGACATTGACTATTTACATAAAAAACAATATAATTATTTTATAAATGCAGTGATAGAGGACAAGATTATTAATAAAAATAACTAGAGAATTAGTGGCTGGTGTAAACTAATATTTAAATTAATAATTACTACCTTTTAGCAGGAATTATATTCCCGGATAAAACCGTTATTAAATAAAGTTAAATAGAGGATGGTACCGTGCTTTGCACTCCTTACACCGTCTTTTTTTATAATAGGAGGTATATTATGATAGACGTTAGAGAAGATGAAGAACTAAATATTCTAAATCACAGTTGTGCTCATTTATTAGCACATGCAGTTAAGAGACTTTATCCAAAAGCAATGTTTTGGGTAGGACCAGTAATAAGTGAAGGTTTTTATTACGACATTGATTTAGGAGAAGATGTTATTACAGATCAAGATCTAATTAAGATTGAAAATGTAATGAGAGAAATAGTAAATAAGAACTATAAGATTGAGAAGATTAATCTTAGCAAAGAAGAAGCACTATCTATGTTTAAAGATGATGTTTATAAGATTGATTTAATAAACAATATGGATGAGAATATAACTGCATATAAGCAAGATGAATTTGTTGATTTATGTAGAGGACCACATATTTATAATACTGGTTTATTAAAGTATTTTAAATTATTAAAAATAAGTGGAGCATATTATAAAGGTGATTCTAAAAATAAGATGTTGCAAAGAATATATGGAATATGTTTTAAAAGTAAGGAATCACTTGATGGATACTTAGAATTATTAGAAGAAGCTAAGAAGAGAGATCATAAGAAACTTGGTAGAGAATTAGGATTGTTTATGTTTAGTGATTATGGTCCTGGTTTTCCTTTCTGGTTACCTAAAGGTATGGTTTTAAGAAATATATTAGAAAATTTTTGGTATAGTGAACATACTAAAGAAGGATATAAGTTTATTAAGACTCCAATAATGTTAAGTAGAGATTTATGGGAGATATCTGGACATTGGAATAATTATAAAGAAAATATGTATACATCAACTATTGATGAAAAGGAATATGCAATTAAACCTATGAACTGTCCTGGAGGAATGCTTGTTTATAAAAATACAATGCATTCATATAAAGACTTACCTGAGAGAGTAGGAGAACTAGGATTAGTTCACAGACACGAAGCAAGTGGAGCATTAAATGGACTATTTAGAGTTCGTACTTTTACTCAAGATGATGCTCATATATTTATGACTGAAAA
>CAYRHA010000026.1:0-7740 GCA_964424005.1 uncultured Muribaculaceae bacterium | reverse complement strand
ATATTTTATCTAAGTGTAATTCAAGAGTATCCTCAATTGTAATTAACTTCTCATCTTCTTTTGTATGGGCTGCTAAATATTTTACAAATTCAGTTTTACCAGTACCAGTTTCTCCACTTACTACAATATTACAATGTCCTTCAACACATTTTAATAAGAAGTCATGTATTCCTTCTGTAATATAATTCTCTGCTAATATTTTTTCTTTTACAAGTCTTATTTTTGCAGGAGTCTTACGTAATAATAACGCAATTCCATTACTTGCAATAGATTCGTGTATAAAGTTTAAACGAAGTTCGGCACTTTCAGCATCCAAAAAAGGATGAGCCATATTAAATGTCTTTCCCATCATATTTGAACATTGAAATGCTAATTTCTCTACAACTGCATTTGTAACATCTTGTACTTCAGCTCTATATACACCTTTAGATAATGACTTTAACCATAATTGTCCATTGTTACTATATGAAACGTCTGTTATATCGTCATTCTCTAAATATTTGGATAAGGGTCCAAAGTCTACATTAGTAAACATATTGTTCATATTTTCAACCCCTTAACTATTGCTTATTATTCTTCAATAAAACCAGTATTTACTTCTATAAATGATTTTAAATATTGGCTAGTTAATGTAATTGCACCTGGATCAGTACTATAAGATTCAGTACTTGGAACAGGTATCAATTCAGCAGATACTGTTTTAACATTTGCTAGATAAGAAGCTTTTCTTAACATTATGTGCATTTCTTCTGGAACTGCAAATATTATTATACTTGGAGTCTTAGTATCTTGGCTATTTTCGAAAACATGGTCTCCATTCTTATCTTTAACTGCAAGAACTTTTATATTTGAAACTAATTTACCAACTATTATCTTTCCATCTGCATTTAATGCTTTAAAATAAAGATCAATATAGTTTCCTGGAAATATTGAGTTACCATAAGTGGTCTCAGTTGTAACAGGTAAATTATATGCTGTATATCCTTCTTCAATGCTTATAAAAGCTGAATCTGGTAGTTGAGAAGCCTCAACAACAGAATCTTCAAAAAATAAACTTCCTTCTGGTATTATTGTATTGTAATTAGACCATTTACCAATAATATCTTCTCCACTTTTAATTATATCTCCCATCATCATTGCAGGAGGTATATCAGTATACCCAATCATATCATCCGTTATCTTTGTTCTAGGTTGAATAGTAACTTTTGCATAAGGAATATTCTTAATTGGATTAACTGCTTGTTGAACACGATAATTGTAACCAAATCCAATTACTGCAACAATTAATATTAATCCTATAATAGTTACTGTATTTTTATTTTGAAAAAATCTTTTTAATTTAAATCCTAAATTCCCCATATTTATCTCCCTTTCTATTCTCTTATAAGTATAGCATATTTTTATAACACTATCTATACTTTTGCATTATTTTTAAACACACCAGATTTCAAAGTATATATGAGTACAGTAAGCACCATTATTATGAATGAATATACGATAATCTCTCTATAATTAATTGAAGTTTTATCCTCAAGTCTAATATATAATTTGTTCTCTGATGTAATTAATTTGTTGTACTCACCTTCAATTATATTATCTTCGTAAGTATACTCTAGAGTATTCATATCACTGTAATAATCAATACCATTAACACTAAAATGTACATCCCACTTTCTAGAATCTTCAGGTAGAACTATCTTAAATGTAACTTTATTTATGTCATATTTACTTTGAGCAACAATAAAGTTCAAATCATTAACATATTCTAATTTTTCTCCTATTTGTTTTACATCATAAGAGAACTTTACTACATCCTCTTTACTAAAAAATCTAACATCTGTTCCAAAATATATTAAATAATCTTTGTCATCACTTAGAAAAAAATGATTATGAGCTGATTTAACATCTATTACACCGATATCATTTGTGTATTCGTAAGTTTTGTCTCGATATATATATGAACCAGTCTTAGATATACTTCCAACTACATAATATGTATGTTGTTGTTCTCCTGGTGTTATCTTAATATTATATGTATCATAGTAATAATAAGTATGATCTCCAACGACGGTAATATATGTATCGTATTCATCAATAACAACTTTGTCATCAGCATTTACAATTATTGGTGATACAAATAAAAACAGTAAAAGCCAAATTCTCTTCATACACACTCCCCTATTTTATATCAAAATTATAACATAATTATGTAAAATTACAATAAAAAATATAGATAAATCTATATTTTAGAAGTTGTTTCTCTTCTTCTTAACTATTAATGTAATAATAATACCTAGAGTACCTAAAACAATAACTGAAATAAGAATATATATATAATTCGCATATATAAATTTCAATATGATTCGAAATATACTCTCCTCTTCAATAATTTCTGGGTCTTCTTCTTTCTCTTCTTCTGTTTCTTTTTCTAATATGTACTTGTTTATTAATGTCTCAAATTCAGATTCAGTAATGTCTGTATTAATATTCTCTTTACACAGATAATATTCTTCATTTCCATTACAAAGTATACTTCCGGAGTATATATTATAATATGGAATAGTAATAATCTTTGTATAAACATTATAACCGTTACAAGGACTATTAGTATTTGCATATATTCTTAGTATTTTAGTACTCCCTGGTACTATTCTATATATTGTAGAATCAGTACCATATGTAATATTTGTTGTTTCATCTGTAATCTTTATGTTTTCTGGCATCTCTTGCATTGATATCTTGTAATAAACCGTTATGTTTTCTTTATATTTTTCAATAATATATACAATATCTGATGTAGATTCTCTTAAAGATGTTTTTACATCTACAGTACAATTAGGATCAGTCACTTCATAATAACCATATACAGTTATTGGCAAAATTAAAAGAATTATTAAAATTAATATTTTCTTCACAGTATCACCTTTTTATTCTATCTTTCTAATTATATTTATTAAAAAACTTAATTATTTCTTTCTCAGTCATATCACTATTGTCATAACTAATATAATCCGCAATATAATGATTCTCAAAATACACTATTAACGGTATCTTTACTTCATTATTATCATTTGCATATTCATTATAGAAAGAGTTATATGAAATATCTTTTGTATTTAAATATACTATACTTTCACTTAATCCATGCTTTGATATTATCCTTTTAAATTGATTTTCAAAAGTTCTACACTCCTCATTATCTGCTATACAATAATATATAAATCCAGTTGGTATTTCTTGCATATAAGTTTTATACTCTTCATAACTAACTTCAGGTATGTATTTAGATATTATAGATGTACTTAAATTGTATTCTCTATATACTCTATACCAATTCAAAGAATAATTAATTATTAATACAGTTATACCTAGAATAACTAAAAGTATCAAATCTTTCTTTGTAAAGTCAAATTTCTTTTTCATATATTCACCCTTATACTTATTTTACCATAACATACTTATATTTTTTCAAATTCTTCTTTTCTTTTTTCATATGCTTTGTTTATATCACTTTGAAATATCTTATTATATTTGATTTTAGTTTTATCCATAATATAATCATAGAAACTTGGATTTAATATCAATATTGGCCCAAGAACATATGTAGCAATCAAGTTATTATCAATAATAAAATCTATATTGTTTGTACTTTTATTTACAATGCAATGTTTATCATTACCATATAAATGACTCATTTGATTCTTAAATCCAACTACTTTTATGTCAGATATATCTTCTATTACATTTTCATTATATCTAAATCTTTCTATTCTTTTAGCATATACATCATATAAATCTAGGCACTTGATTTTGCTTGTATCGCTTTTTTCTGTATATTTTCCAAAATACTCTATAGCATTACCAGTAGCAAGTATAAATGTTTTGCTTTTTATTAATTTTCTAATATCTTCTTTATATTTAATTAACATATTTGCTATTTCTTCTTGTTGATTCTCAGTACATGGTCCTAAATAAAGAATATCTATCTTATTTTTTATAAAATATGGCTCTTCATTTAAACTTGTATATATTATTTTAATATTTGGTACTGTCTTTTCTATTAATTTTATATTGCCTCTATCTCCATATAAATTCATGTATTCAGGGTATAATACTTCCATCTTAATCATTATTAACACCCACTACTTTCTTTTTTAATTCTGACGCAATGTCATAACCATATAATTCATATAAGATGACAACCTTATCAATATTATTTGTATCAATTAACTCTTCAATATTATTATAATCTTCTTTTGTTACTATAATATCTTCTTTTATATTAGCAAGTTTTAATCTTACACTTAAATCATAGCATCTATTCCCACATACTATTATTTTCTTAATATCTTTTTTATTTAAAAACTCAAAATCAGTATCATACAACCATGAAATATCCTCACTACCATGATGTTTATCTTTTGTATCAGTGACAAGCAATACAATAACTTTATTGCCTTTTAACTCGGATACATAATCAATAGTTAATGATGTTGATATCGGATTTTGATTCTTAGAAAGCATAGAAATAACTTCTAGAGAACCCTTTTTAACACTGTCATATCTAGTTGCTTTTAGCTTTATGCCTTTTAATCCATCTTTAATTTGATTATGAGACAATCCATATGTTCTAAGTACTGCTATCGCTCCAAGTAAATTATATATATTGTATATACTATCGGATATTAAGTTATACTCTATTTTCTTGTCCTTCTCTTTTATTAATATCTTTTTGTTTACTAAATCTACATTAGTACCAATAAAATCGCCCTTTTCAGATTTAAAATTACAATTAGTACAATGTGCATATCCTATATGATGATAATGTGTGTAATCATATTGTAATCTAGACTTGCATAAAGGACACACTAATACATCATTGACAATATTTTGTTTGTTATCTTCCTTTATTTTATCTAAAGAGAAGTAAACTCTCTTATTATCTAAACATAATCTACTAGATATTAAATCATCACTATTTAATATCAATGTAGTAGATGAGGGTATATTATCATTTAACTTATTAAATATAAATTCCGAATGTCCATTTCTCTTAATAGAATCTCTAAATAAATTAGTACATATTAAATAATTAGGTTTTATATGACTATATACTTGAAATGACCCACGTTCATCAACCTCAAATACAGCAACGTCTTCTTTTATATTACCTTTAAAATTAGACTTCTCTATTAATGAAGATGCTATACCAGGAGCC
Source organism: uncultured Muribaculaceae bacterium (assembly GCA_964424005.1). GTDB lineage: Bacteria > Bacillota_I > Bacilli_A > RF39 > UBA660 > JAQVSJ01. Next base: position 2,522 of record CAYRHA010000026.1, on the reverse strand, counting down.
ATATTTGATCCCTTCGAATTATTTATTACACTAATATTATTATTTGTTAATATTTCTTTTATTAAATTAGAAGTACTTGTCTTACCGTTTGTACCAGTTACAGCAATAACAGTCTTAGGTATATCTATTTGACTTAAAAAGTTACTACAAATTCTAATTGCAATTGCTCCAGGAAGATGTGTTCCTCTTTCTTTGAAAAATAGTCTTATTAAAAATGATGCAATCTTCGAAATAAATAGTGCTATATAGAATTTTATAGTCTTTTTCATAATTCACCTCTACAATAATATTATATCAAAAAAAACATATGATTTATCATATGTTTAATCATTAACAACTATATTTAGCAATTTATTAGGTACTGCTATTATCTTTGTTATTGTTTTGCCTTCAATATACTTCTTAACATTTTCATTTTCATTTGCAATATTCTTCATTTCCTCTTCAGAAATATCAGAATTTACAACTATTTTACCTCTTGTTTTTCCATTTACTTGAATAATAAGTTCAAAAGTATCATCTAATGTTTTAGATTCTTCATAAGTTGGCCATAATGAATATACTAAACTCTCTTTATTCAATACAGTTTGATTTAATTCTTCTGCAATATGAGGCGCAAAAGGATACAATAACTTTAACAATACTTCATAATCTGATTCAGTTATAGAATCACATTTTGAGCATTCGTTTAATAATTTCATAATCTCTGATATAGCAGTGTTATATTTAACATTTTCAATATCAGAAGAAACCTTCTTAATTGTCTTATTAATTATTGTTTCTAATTCAATAGTATAACCTTGTCCTTTAACTACTTTGTCTTGTAAATTATAGACTCTATCTAGAAACCTACTCATTCCTTTTATTGCACTATCATCCCATGGAGATTCTAAAGAATAATCTCCCATAAATAATATGTATGTTCTTAAAGTATCTGCACCAAGACTATTAACTATATCATTAGGATCTATTACATTTCCTCTTGATTTACTCATTTTCTCATTATCAGGTCCAAGAATAAGACCTTGTGCAGTTCTCTTTGCAAATGCTTCTTTTACAGGTACATAACCATTATCATATAAGAATCTATGCCAAAATCTAGAATATATAAGATGCCTTGTAACATGTTCCATTCCACCATTGTACCAATCAACTGGTAGCCAATATTTTAATTTTTCTTGACTTGCAAATTCATCTTTATTGAATGGGTCTGTATACCTTAAAAAATACCAAGAAGACCCTGCCCATTGTGGCATAATATCAGTCTCTCTCTTTGCTTTTCCACCACATATTGGACATATACAATTAACAAAAGAATCAATCTTAGCAAGTGGACTCTCTCCATTTGTACCTGGTTCAAAATTAGTTACTTCTGGAAGCTTTAAAGGTAATTCTTCATAAGGTACTGGTACAGTTCCACACTTTGGACAATGTATTAAAGGTATAGGTTCTCCCCAATATCTTTGTCTATTAAATGCCCAATCATTCAATTTATATTGAATTCCTTCTTTACCAATATTATTTTCTTTTAAGTATGCAATCATTCTTTCAATTGATTCTTTTTTATTACTTATATCATTTAAGAATGAAGAATTGATCATAATTCCATCTTCGGTATAAGGAATAACATCGCTTTTTATAACTGGTATTATTTCAATATTATATTTCTTAGCAAACTCATAGTCTCTTTCATCATGTGCTGGTACAGCCATAATAGCACCAGTTCCATAATTCATCATTACATAATCTGCTACATAAACTGGTATTTCTTTATTGTTTACTGGATTAATAGCATTTATTCCATCAAGTTTTATACCGGTTTTTTCTTTATTCATTTCTGTTCTTTCAAACGCAGTTTTCCTTGCAGTATTATTCTTATATTCATATATTTCGTTTATATTTTTAATACTATCTTTATATTTTTCAATCAATGGATGTTCTGGAGCAATAACCATAAATGTTACTCCAAATAAAGTATCCGGTCTTGTAGTATAAACTTGTAATGTTTCATCTACCTCTTTTAGCTTGAAATCCACGTATGCTCCTGTACTTTTGCCTATCCAATTTTCTTGTTGAAGCTTAATATTTGGTAAATAATCAACTTCTTTAAGCCCATCAAGTAACTTCTCCGCATAATCAGTGATCTTTAAATACCAAACATCTTTTTCTTTTTGTATAATTTCACTATGGCATATATCACATTTACCACCTTGACTATCCTCATTGGACAAAACTACATTACAATTTGGACAATAATTAACATAAGTCTTATTTCTAAAAACAAGACCTTTTTCAAATAATTTCAAAAATATCCATTGAGTATATTTATAATATTCTGGATCAGAAGTATCAATTGCTCTTGAATAATCAAATGAAAAACCAACATTCTTAAGTTGATCAGTAAACTTTATTATATTATTATCAGTAACTATTCTTGGATGTGTCTTGGTTTTAATAGCATAATTCTCTGTAGGTAACCCAAAAGCATCAAAACCGATAGGAAAAAGAACATTATATCCTTC
>CAYRHA010000025.1:0-7820 GCA_964424005.1 uncultured Muribaculaceae bacterium | reverse complement strand
TAAGTTATAATAATATTAGGTGATGATAAATGGAATACAAAATAACTACAAATAGCGAATTAGAAACAATGGAAATTGCTCATAACATAGAAGCCGATAAATTCCCAAATATGGTTATATGTCTTTATGGAGAATTAGGAAGCGGGAAGACTGTGTTTACTAAAGGTTTTGCAGAAGCTTTAGGAATTGAAGAAGTAATTACTTCTCCAACTTTTAATATAATAAAAGAATATGATGGTGAACTACCTTTGTTTCATATGGATTTATATAGATTAAATGAATCTCCAAACGAAATAAATATAGAAGAATATTTTTATAGGAATGGAATAGTAATAATAGAGTGGGCAGACATAATAAAAGATACACTTCCTGAAGAAAGATTAGAAATAAGTATTAAAATAGTTGATGAAGATACAAGATTACTAATTATTACACCATATGGAAAAAAATATGAAGAACTATGTGAGGGAGTATTATGAAGACGTTATTCATTGATACTTCTTCTTTTTCACTGACTGTTGGTTTAATTATTGATGATAAAGTATATAGAAGAGATATTGATTCAGCTAACGAACATTCAAAGTATGCTTTAAATGAATTAAACAGCTTGTTTAAAGATTTAAATATGAAACCAAGTGAATTAGATAAGATAATGGTGGTAAATGGCCCTGGGTCATTTACAGGTGTTAGAATAGGTGTAACTATTGCTAAGACTATTGGATGGTCTTTAAAGAAGAATGTAATACCCGTATCATCTTTAAAAGCATATGCGTTATCTAATTCCGGTTATGATTACTATATACCTATGATAGACGCTAGAAGAGACAATGTTTATGCAGCTATATATGATAAAGATTATAATTGTATATTTGAAGAACAACATATTAGTATGGAAAAAATAAAAGAACAAGTATTTAAGTTAAATGGTAATAAACTATTTATTAGTACTCTAAATATTGATAATAATACTGTTAAGCCATATCTAGACTTAAATGCAATATATAATTGTTATAAAGATGCAGTTGGAGTTAATGCTCATTCTCTTGTACCAAACTATTTAAAAAGAGTAGAAGCAGAAGAAAAGATGGAGGCACATAATGATTAGAGAATATAATGAATCCGATCTTAATAAAATTAATGTTTTAGGAAGAGATTTATCTGATAATTACATGTTTGATAAGAGAAGTAAATGTATAGTATATGAAGATAAAGATATGTTAACCGGCTTCATTTCTTTTCATTTATTAGGAGATAGAGCAGAAATAGTAGATCTATTTGTGCATATTAATTACAGAAGAAAACTTATTGGATCTAGTTTGTTAGAGGAAATGATTAAAGCATGCATAGAAAACGGATGTAAGAGTATAACTTTAGAAGTAAAAACAAATAATAATGCTGCTGTTGAATTCTATAAAAAGCATAATTTTAAAATAATTAGTACTAGAAAGAAGTATTATGAAAATGGTACTTTAGATGCACATTTAATGTACAGAGAGTTGTGATTTATGAAAGATATATTTGTATTAGCAATTGAAACTTCTTGCGATGAAACAAGTGCAAGTATTGTTAAAAATGGGACTGATGAAATAGCTACAGTTGTTTTAACACAAATGGATATTCATAAGATATATGGTGGAGTTGTACCAGAAATAGCAAGTAGACACCATATAGAAAATATCACCTTAGTATTAGAAGAAGCTCTAGAAAAAGCAAATATGACGATGGAAAATATAGATTTAATTGCTGTAACATATGGTCCTGGATTAATAGGATCACTTTTGATAGGAATACAAGCGGCTAAGACACTTGCTTTTGTATATGACAAACCTTTAATACCAGTACACCATATAGCAGGACATATTTATGCTAATAAACTAATAGGCACATTCAAATTTCCTTTAATATCTTTAGTTATAAGTGGAGGACATACTGACATAATATATATGGAAGATGAATACAGTTTTAAGAAGCTTGGTGGTACTCTTGATGATGCTGTAGGAGAGGCTTATGATAAGGTAGCAAGAGTATTAGGATTAGAATATCCAGGAGGTCCAATGGTAGATAAATTGGCTCAAACCGGTCATTTAACATACAAATTACCAATACCACTAGATGATGACTCATATAATTTTAGTTTCAGTGGATTAAAGAGTGCGGTTATTAATTTAATTAACAAAGAACAAAGAGAAGGAAGAAAGATTATTGTTGAAGATTTAGCAGCATCTTTCCAAGATGTAGTTGTAAATATATTAACTAAGAAAGCAATGAGAGCAGTTAAAAGATACGGAGTTAAACAATTACTTATTGCAGGTGGAGTATCTGCAAATAGTTCAATTAGAGAGGGATTTAATAGGTTATGCAAAGAAAATAATATTGAGTTATTAATTCCAAAGATTCAATATTGTACTGATAATGCTACTATGATTGGTTGTGCTGCTTATTATGCATACAAAAAAGGAATAATAAGTGATTATAGTTTAAATCCTAAGTCTACAGAAGCTCTTAATTAGTATGTTTTAGATGTCTATTATGATAAAATAAAGTTAGAAATGAGGCGAGATATGGATTTTAATAAGCTTAATGACAAACAAAAAGAGGCAGTTTTACATATCGATGGGCCTCTTTTAATTTTAGCGGGTCCTGGTTCCGGAAAGACTAGAGTTTTGACATATAAGATTGCATATTTAATTGAAGAGAAATATGCAAGGTCAGATGAAATATTAGCAATAACATTTACTAATAAAGCTGCAAAAGAAATGAAGGAAAGAGTATATTCTTTAATTGGTCAAAAAGATATTCAAATATCTACTTTCCACTCTTTTGGATTAAAGATAATAAAAGAAAATTACAAGTGTTTAAATATAGATAGAAACTTTACAATATTAGATGAATCAGATAGTATCTCTATGATAGAAAAAGTATTAAAAGAAATGAATTTAGATCCCAAACAATATAATCCAAAAATAATAAAGCATAAAATAAGTAGTTGTAAGAGTGAACTTGTTTCAAGTGATGATTATTCAAAGTATATAAGAAGTGGCATAGAAGAAATAATTCAAAAAGTGTATAAAAAATACCAAGATAAGCTTGTGAAAACAAGTTGTGTTGATTTCGATGATTTACTAATGTTGCCAATAGTATTATTTAAGAGTAATCCCGAAGTATTAAAACACTATCAAGAAAAATATAAATATGTTTTTATTGATGAATATCAAGATACTAACGAAGCACAATATATTTTATCAAAGTTAGTATGTGCTAAATATAAAAATATATGTGTAGTTGGGGATGAATGTCAAAATATATATTCTTGGAGGGGTGTTATTAGAACAAAATTATAGATCTACAAAAACAATATTAAATGTTGCGAATGATGTGATAAAGCACAATAAAGAAAGAAAAGATAAAACTTTATTCACTGAAAATGAATATGGAGATAAAGTTAAGTATATTAATGCATATGATGAAAAGGATGAAGCATTAAGAATAGTAAATGAAATCAATAACCTTAAAAAGAATATATCACTGAGTGAGATTGTAGTGCTTTATAGAACTAATGCTCAATCTCAGATATTAGAAAGAACATTCATTGAAAATAAAATACCATATAAAATAGTAGGCAGTTATGCATATTATAATAGAAAAGAAATAAAAGATTTGGTAGCATATTTAAAATTAATTAATAATCTTAAAGATGATGTAAGTTTATTGAGAATAATAAATGTACCAAGAAGAGGAATAGGTAATAAGACTGTTGAAGATTTGATTAAACTAGCAGATTCTAATAATACAAGTATATTTGACGCCTTAGATGACAATAAAAAACTATTGAATTTTAAAACTATGATTTTAGATTTAAAAGAACAATCTGAACATAAGAGTCTTACTCAGTTAGTGGATTATATATTTAATAAAACATGTATTAAAGAGGAATATTCGGGAGAAGAAGTAGTAAATGGTGATTCTAAACTAGATAATTTAGATGAGTTTAAGTCAATCACAAAAAAATTTGAAGAAGAAACTGGAAGTGCATCTTTAGAAGATTTCTTATTTGAAACGTCTTTAATAAGTGATATTAATGAAGATAAAACAGATGAGGATAGAGTATCCTTAATGACCTTACATTCAGTAAAAGGATTGGAATTTGAAGTTGTATTTATAGCAGGACTAGAGGAAAGGTTATTCCCTCATAATAATTCTTTGATAGATAATGAACAATTAGAAGAGGAAAGAAGATTGTTTTATGTAGGTATAACAAGAGCAAAGAAACTAGTATATTTACTAAACACAAAAAGCAGATTGATGTTTGGAAGAGTAAATATTAATGAACCAAGTAGATTTATTGAGGAAATAAATGTTGATGATATTGAATTAAGCGGAGAATTAGAAACTAATAAATTTGATAAAAGAAAAATGTTTTCTAATGAAGATATTGAATACAATGTTGGAGATCATGTAGTGCATGATGTATTTGGAAAGGGTACAATAGTTGCTTCTGATGAGGAAGTTATTACTATTGCATTCTCAAAACAATATGGAATAAGGACACTAATGAAAAAGCATAAAAGTATTAAGAAATGTGACTAAAATCAAAGATAATTCTTTGATTTTTTGATATAATATTAATAGGTGATATTATGGATATTAAAAGAAGAATAGAAGAACTAATTGAAATTATAAATAATGCTAATTATGAATATTATACTCTGGATAATCCTACTATAACAGATCAAGAATATGATAAGTATATGCAAGAATTAATTAGATTAGAAGGTAAATATCCAGAATATAAACAAAAAAACAGTCCATCAACTAAAGTTGTTGGAGAAGTATTAAAAGAATTTAAAAAAACCACTCATAATATTCCGATGTTGAGTCTAAGCAATGTCTTTAATGAAGAAGAAATTAGAAACTTTGATAATAAGATAAAAAAAGAAGGAATAATTCCTACTTATGTCTGCGAACTAAAAATAGATGGGTTAGCAATGTCTTTATCATATAAAAATGGAGTACTTGTAAAGGGAGCAACTAGAGGAGACGGAGTAGTTGGTGAGGATGTAACTAACAACATTAAGACAATAAAATCTATACCTTTGAAAATAAATAATAATATAGATATAGAAGTTCGTGGTGAAGTATACATGAGTAAAGAGGTGTTTAAAGAATTAAATACAAATAGAGAAGATAAATTCATGAATACTAGAAATGCAGCAGCAGGAAGCATAAGACAACTTGATTCAAAGGTATGTAAGAGTAGGAAATTAGATTGTTTCATATATCATTTACCAAATCCATTGGATTATAGTCTTAAGACTCATTATGAAGCTTTAGAATATATGAAATCTTTAGGATTCACTGTAAATGAAAACAATAAGTATTTAAATAATATAGAAGAAGTATTAGAATTTATAAGTTATTATGCAAAAAAAAGAAAAGAATTATCATATGAAATAGATGGAATAGTAATAAAGCTAAATAATATAGAAGATCAAAAGAAACTTGGTTTTACTGCAAAATATCCTAAATATATGACTGCATATAAATTTCCTGCAGAAGAAACAGTAACTAGATTAAAAGACATTGTATTTACAGTTGGAAGAACTGGTAAAATAATACCAAATGCAGTTTTAGAGCCAGTATTAATACAAGGTTCAATTGTAAGCAGAGCAACACTTCATAATGAAAGATTTATATTAGATAAAGATATTAGAAAAAATGATATTGTATCAGTAGTAAAAGCAGGGGATGTTATACCTGCAGTTGTTGAAGTAAAAATTAATAGAAGAACTGGTAAAGAAGAAAAATTTAAAATGATTAATAAATGTCCAATATGTAGCTCAATTCTAGTAAAAAAAGAAAATGAAGCAGCATATTACTGCATTAATGAAAAATGTGACGCAAGAAAAATAGAAACATTAATACATTTTGCAGAGAGAAATGCAATGAATATAGAAGGACTTGGCGAAAGCATATTAGAAGAATTCTATAATATGGGATATATTAAGTCAATAGATGATATTTACAAATTAAAAAATTATAAAGAAGAGTTATCTAATCTATTTGGTTATGGTGAAAAGAGTATAAATAATCTGCTAGAATCAATAGAAAATAGTAAATCAAGTTCTTTAGAAAAACTTTTATTTGGATTAGGAATAAGACAAGTTGGTTCTAAAATGGCTAAAACACTTGCAAAGAAATATAATAATATCGATAATTTAATCAATACAAGTGTAGAGGAATTGTCTCAAATACCAGATGTAGGACCAATAATAGCAAGAAATACGATTGAATATTTTAAGGACAATCAAAATATTAATTTAATAAATAATTTAAAAAATCATAAAGTAAATATGAATTATATACCAAGAGAAGAAAAGAAAAATATAAATATTGCTGATAAAACATTTGTAATAACCGGATCATTATCAAGGCCAAGAGAAGAAATAAAAACAATAATAGAAGATAATGGAGGAGTGGTCACAGAAAGCGTAACTAAGAATACGAGCGTATTAATTCTTGGTAGAGATGCAGGAAGTAAATATGAAGTAGCAAAGAAATTAAATATAGAAATATGGGATGAAGAAAAATTTAATAGTAAGATTAATAGTTAAAGATGCATTTCTGCATCTTTTTCTACATAATTCTATTTTTTTCTACAACTAATAATGATAATTTAGAGGGAAGAATATAGTTTTAAAGAAATTATATTTAGAGAGGAGGAATCATGATAAATTACGAAATAAACAATGATACATTAGCGATATTGCCAATAAACGATTATAAATCAAAAGTTATTGAAAGCGATACTGAATATGAAGTTAATATGACACCAATGCAGATTATAGAAAACAGTTGTAAATATTTCGGAAGTTCTTATCAAGGAAGATTTTTTGGAACAAAAAGTATGATAGGTGTTACACATAAGTCACCTATAATAATAGAAGAAACAAAAGAGATAATATTCTTTCCAACAAACTCTCCTAGATTATACGAATGTACATGGATATCTTTAAATAATGTAAACAAGCATATTAAAAATGAAGCAAAATCAGTAATAGAATTTAATAGCGGATATTTATTAAATTTAGATATATCATATGGATCGTTAGATAATCAAATATTGAGAGCATCAAGACTAGAATCTATGCTTAGAAAAAGAAAAAAATAAAATAATATTTTTTTCTTTTCTTTTTCTAATTTTGTTGTTATAATGATAATGTAAAAAGAATAAAGGAGTGTAATCATGGTCAATAAGAAAAAACCTGTTTCTAAGAATATAAAAAAACCTGTTGCAAAAAAGGCAAACAAGCCTATTTTAAAAAAGAATAGTACACTTGCATCTATATACAGTTCACAAATACCATTAATATTTGCAATAGCAATGGAAGCACTAGTTTTATTTGTTGGTTACTTAATCGTAGTATCAGCTTAAACACATTATCGTATATGCATATTAAGTAGAATAGTTTCTACTTTTTTTATTGTATAAATAATGTTATACTTTATATAGGTGAGAATTATGAATGAATTGAGCAGAGAAGAAGTATTACACGTTGCACATCTAGGGAAATTACATCTTACTGAAGATGAAATTGAAAAGTATAAATTGCAATTAAAACAAATAATGGATGAAATTAATAAAATAAAAGATTTGAATATTGATGAATCAGAAATTTTAATTTCACCTAGTGATAATTACAATGTTTTTTCTGATGGAAGTGCATGTGAAATAAACAGAGATAAGATGCTATCTAATTCTATTAACAGAGATGGTAATTTTATTGAGGTTAGGTGGTTTAATAATGACTAGATATTTAGAT